>NZ_NIBG01000005.1 GCF_002270055.1 Anaeromicrobium sediminis
TGAATTATTTAGAATGTGTGGAGATAATGAGCCTTTATCCCGTGGTATCTGGACATTTGAAAGATCGGGAGTTGATATTGACGATTTAGAATTACAAAAAGCCTTTAGCTTTATATTCTGTGAGTGTGAAGCTCCATCAGGCTGCTGTGAATATTTTGTAACAGTATCAGCAATTGAAGTAACAGATAGTGATGATCATGATGCAGTAGTTGATAATGTAAGGATCACTGCCCTTGCCCAATCATCAGGAGATTGTATCTATGAGGATAATTATAAAAAATTAGATGGAAAAAGGGACTGCATTGACTGTAAAACAAAGCACCCTAAGGAGAAAAAAATATTACTTGAATGTGGTGAGGGAACTGGAAGCAGGACCTTTACTTCATCAAATGACTCAGCTTTTCAATTAGCCCATGTTAAGTTAGATACAACTTGTCTATGCAGGCCTATGGTTAATATTGAGTTTTCAAGCATTGTGAGTTTTGATGCAATTGGTGACGATGGGGATGTTCAATTACGATATGAATTATTTAGAGTATGCGATAATAGAAAGCCTATATCAGTAGGTATTTGGTCGGTGGATAGAATGGACATGGATATCGTTTTTATTGATAAGTCCACAAACACATTTGATTTTACATTCTGTGACTGCGTCACCTGTCCTGGTTGCTGTGAATACTTTGTAACTGTTACACCTATTACAATTACAGAAGGTGTAATTACTGCTACTGTTAGCAATGGTAGAATAGCTGCATTGGCTCAAGAGATATAATAGAATGCATAACATATTGAAGATCAAAAGAGCAAAGACGATTTAGTTATCTTTGTTCTTTTTTTATTTTCAGAAGAAAAGGAGTTGTTAGAACAGAATCCATCACTGATTCGATAAAACAACATATGATGTAAGGGAAAGGAAGTATACGTATTGTAAGAATATTGTAGATATAAAGGATATTTTTCTAAAGTATACTCTGTTCATTTAAAATGAAAAATTAATAAAATCTATGAGGAGGTATATAGGTGACTTATAATAACGGTTATGGCGAATATGAAACATGTAAACCAAATAGGGACAGAGCTAAATGCAAACCAGAGCATCTTAAACCCCAAAAAATACTCCTGGAATGTGGGGAGGGAACTGGAAGCAAAACCTTTACTTCATCCAATGATGCGCCATTCCAATTAGCCCATGTTACTCTTGATACAACCTGTTTAAATAAATCTGAAATTTTAATAAAGTTTTCTAGTCTAGTTAAAGTGGAAAGATTAAATAGTGGAGGAACAGTTCGATTAAAATACGAATTATTAAGATCATGTGAAGATGAAGAGCCTATACCCCTTGGAACTTGGATGTTTGAGAAAGTTGACATTTCAGATTCGGATTTTGAAGATGCTGCTGAGGAATCATTTAATTTCATCTTTTGTGAATGTTCTACTTGCCCTTCCTGCTGCGATTATTTTGTGAAAGTTACCCCTATTGAAGTAACTGATGTTACAGCAACGGTTAGTAATGGTAGGATGGCAGCCTTGGCTCAATCCTTAAAGGACCGTTCAAATCATGAATGTAAAACGCATGAACCAAAATATGAGTGTACTAAATATAAAACTAAGTTTTTTGAATCAAAAGAGACAATTCTAGAATGCGGAAATGGAAATGGAAGTGTTATTTTCAGAACGGAAAACGAACCACCAGTGCGCATAGCAAATGTTACAATTGATACATCAGGTTTGTGCAAGCCTAAAGTTTTAATAGAGTTTTCTAGCATTGTTAGCTATATTGAACAGACATTACCTGATAATACTGTTAAGCTTCAATTTGAATTGTTTAGAAGATGCCATAAAGAAGAGCCCATATCTCGAGGTGTTTGGGCATATGAAGTGGGAGAAATAGGAGGAGGGATTCAATCAGCACAAGGGTTCGGATTTACTTTCTGTGAATGCGTGAATTTTTCAGGTTGCTGTGAATATTTTGTAATATTAACTCCTATTGAAGTACCCACAGGAGATCCAGAGAATGCAATGATTAGTAATTCAAGAATGACTGCACTTGCTCAATCATCTAAAGCTGGTGATGGAAACTATGGCATAATAGATTGTGAACCAAAACACATCAAGTCTAAAGAAATATTATTAGAATGTGGTAGTGGAACTGGAAGGAGAACTTTTACTTCATCGGACGACTCTGCTTTTCAATTAGCACAGGTTACCATAGATACTACACAGTTATGTAAGCCTACGATTAATATTGAGTTTTCAAGCATTGTAAGCTTCGAGAGAACCAATAATGACTTAAATGCTTTGCTGAGATATGAATTATTTAGAGTATGGGACGATGGTAGTGAAGAATCACAAGGAGTCTGGGTGCTTACAAGAGTAGATCAAGATACTATTAAGGTTACAGAATCATTTGATTTTACTTTCTGTGAATCTATAATATGCAAGTCAAACTGCTGCACATATTTTGTAAAAGTAACACCAATTCAAATAGAGGAAGGTCAAGTAACCGTTAGTAATGGTAAAATGGCTGCATTGGTACAAGAAGAATAGTAGAACGAATAGAAACTTAAAAAAGAAAACTAATACCTAAAAAAAATAATGAGGCATACAACTCATAATCCCTCATTATTTTTTTGGGGGTAATATATATGTAACAATATAACCATGAAAATATTTGAAGATGATAGTATGAGTTTAGATAGGAAATCTAATAGACTAATAAATGAAAAAAGCTCATATCTATTACAACATGTAGATAACCCTGTACATTGGTATCCTTGGAAAGATGAAGCCTTTGAGAAAGCTAAAGAAGAGGATAAACCAATATTCCTAAGTATTGGATACTCTACCTGCCACTAGTACTATGTTTAATAAAGTATCCAATAATAAAATAAGAGCCAATAATGACTCTTTTATATAAACTGTACGTTCAAGCTATTACTTTCTCCCTTTCCTCTTTTTATATTTACTATCTAATGAACTGTTAAAGAAAATGTTCATGGAGAAAATCATTCATTTAGTACACATTTTTCTTGTAATGTGCCATACGTATATTTATTTCTTATCTCACAGAATATATAAAAAGATAAAATAAAGAGACATAACCATACTCTAATATTCTTAATATTAAAACCAACTATTTTTAATCCACTTAATAGTCATCTCCAAGTCTAAATCATTGGCTAGGGATATCAAGGTAGGTGTTTTAGAATATGCATCAAGCGGTATTGGCCCAATTTTTTTGGGAATTTCTAAATTTAAGCGACAATACTGCTCTTTTAAAAGCTGGGAACTATAAAATTCGTTAACACCTATATCGCTGTTGAACAAGAGTTCTAGTAGAGGATAGGGCGGTTTGGGATAGAAAGACCAATCAATAGCTCCCCATTTAGTTGTATCAGCGGTAATTTGCTGAGGATATATTCCGGTACCGATTGATAAAAGATACATGTCATCAAGGGCTTTTATATTTCCCTGTTCACCTCTTGCAGCAGCTATAGCTGCTGTACTAGGATTATTCGCTATAACTGCCCCATCAACATGACTTTTGTAAGAGGGAAAATAGGTTGGTGCGGCATTACTAGCGAGGGCCACATCTATCACTAATTCTTCCATATTTGTAGAACCGGGCAAATTGTTAAAAAAGACAGGACTCCAATAAGGTTTCGAATAAGAACCAGATACCCTAAATGAAGGTATCAACACCTTGTGAGATAAATCAGATAGGCGTAGATCTTTAGGAAATATCATACTGAGTGCTTGTTTGAGGTGTTTATTATCATACTTAGGCCTATAATATTCCAAATAACGAGGGGTAAAAATGTATTTACCATAACGGACATATAAATCTACAAGATCTTCTGGTGAAAGACCGTAAGCAAGGCCTAAGGCAATGATAGAACCGGTAGAGGTGCCGGCAAAAAGTTCAGTCATATTTATAAACTCAGAAATTTCATGTTCATTTTTTAATCTCTTTAGGAGAGTTGCTGTCAGCACACCCCTAATGCCTCCACCGTCAAAGGTCATAATCCTGTACTTATCCATAAAACACACTCCTTAATAAACTTTTTATATAACTTATGTGAAAGTAGGAAAGCCCATGCTCCAAAAAACAAAATTCTCTAAGGTTTTTAGCGTATTTTAGATCATGTTATGATCTATGCTGTTTCTCTTATAAATTATTTTCACGCTAATTCATTAAACAAGGGAGGTTTGATAGAGGATACACAAAAAGTAACAGGTGAATAGTCTGTTATTTTTTTTATTTAAAGCCATCTAGTTCATAAAGGACATTGAAAGCATATGTTTAGAGTTGCAGGTGAATATAAATGTGAATATATTTTTTATGGAGCCGATGCTATGAACCCAAATGGTAAGTCCAATAGAGTGTCAGAGGCCTTGAGAATTTACTTACTCAACAATACAAAAAAGAAAACGATACATTCAGCTATGAGGTAGATTATTTATAATACCTCATTATTTTTTTTGGTATTATATTACTGATTATGAAAAATGTTTGGAGATGATAGTGTGAGTTTAGATAAAGAATCTAATAGACTTATAAATGAAAAAAGTCCATATCTATTACAACATGTAGATAACCCTGTACATTGGTATCCTTGGAAAGATGAAGCCTTTGAAAAGGCTAAAGAAGAGGATAAAACCATATTTCTAAGTATTGGGTACTCCACCTGTCATTGATGTCATGTTTACTAAGGTATCCTTTTTTGAGGATTTGAAAGTTATAATTTCTAGCTATATTGAGTTCTACAATACTGAGAGAATAGAATAAGAAAAAGATGACTTCTATTGAATACAGAAATCATCTTGTAATTGATTAATCATTTTTAGTGTCCAGAACTAAAGACTTACTTTGGTTTCACATCTGATGTATGTGTTATTTTAAACTAAATTAATTAGATGCTGCAAACTATTTATATTATATTCACACAACTTTACCATCAGTGATATTACTAAAGATGTTATTGTCGGTACCTTTATTTACTATATTAAATAGTTCATTGCCTGAAATGACGTTGTCATTTATTGAATTAAAGTTGCCAGTTATAGACACACCTATATTATTTGAGTTTATTATATTTCTTTGAAATAAATTACTATCACTTAATACATTTATACCATCTTGAACATTTGATTGTATGATATTACCAATGACGGAAGTGTTGGTTCCTTGTATAATGATTCCATCCAAACTGGAACTTATATTATTATTTATAACTTTGTTATAGCTGTTATTGATAATTATCCCTGTCTTTGAAGTACCTATAAGAATGTTTTGCTGTATGTTATTACATTTTCCATACATAATGAAAGCATTTTCATTGTCATTAAATAAATTTTCTTTGAAAATATTTCCTGAAGAATCTGATGAATACCATCCAATTGCTACTCTGGAAAAACGTATGGAATTATTCTCTATTAAGTTTTCACATGCTTTTCCTCCAACATTGATGATTCCTCCTATAGTGTTTAAATTGATTATATTATTTTTAATGGCATTATCACTACCAAACATATTTATTCCAGAGAGATTATTTGTTGCAAGTACACATTCTTCGATTTTATTTGCATTTCCTCTTAGAAGAATACCATAACGTCCATTGGATACACATCTCACATTAACAATTGAATTATTATCTCCTCTTAAAAAAATACCTATAGAAAAGTTTGATATACGTAAATCTTGTAATAAGACCTTTTCAGCTCCGCTTATATCAATACCTATACCTTCATCAGTTACGCCATTAAGCTCAACAAGTTCGTTATCCATTGCTTTAATTGTAATATTGTTTTTATTTACTATTACCGAGTTAGGATAAATCCCCTCTTGTATTAAAATAGTATCACCTGGCGAAGCTGCATCAACAGCAGATTGAATATTGGGAAAATCTGTTGGAACTATTAATATTGCCATAAAATCACTCCTTATTTTATAAAATCTTTTAATAAGTCACTAAAGAACCTTTAGCTAGTACAAATATATGTTTTTAAGCATAACAGTGTTACAATCTGCAGCTCCTCGTTAGAAATGAGCTATGTAGAGAACTACTAGAGTTAAAAAAGACTATATTCAACAAAATGAAAAGAAATGAGAGAGAAAATGCATAAAGCATATTCTTTTTTTATTTTGAGAAAGAAATGATTTATTAGAGTATGTGACAATAGAAGACCTGTGTTCCTAGGTATTTGGATGTCAGAAAGAATAGATATCTCTCGTTCTGATAAAACCACAAACATATTCAATTTTATTTTTTGCGATTATATTACATGGCCAGGATGCTGTGAATATTTTGTTACAGTTACTCCTATTCAAGTAGGAGATGCCATAGTAACGGTGGGGAATGGTAGAATAGCTGCATTGGCACAGGAAAGATAAAAAAGCTACTAGAAATCAGGAACTTGAAAGAGCAAGCTATTATGGCGGTCTTTGTTCTTTTTTGTATATACTGTTGAAGTCTCAGGACTTAAAATTAAATTACTTTATGAGTCGAAAATAAAAATCAATACATTAGGCTTTGAGGTATACAATTTATAATACCTCATTATTTTTTGGGCATCATAAAAGTAACTATGAAAATATTTGGAGATGATAGTATGAGTTCAGATAAAAAATCTAATAGATTAATAAATGAAAAAAGCCCATATCTATTACAGCATGTAGATAACCCTGTACATTGGTACCCTTGGAATGATGAGGCTTTTGAGAAAGCTAAAGAAGAGGATAAACCCATATTTCTAAGTATTGGATATTCTACCTGTCATTGGTGTCATGTGATGGCCCATGAAAGTTTCGAAGATGATGAAGTAGGTGAAATCTTGAATAAAGACTTCATATCTATAAAGGTAGATAGGGAAGAAAGACCTGATGTGGATTCCATATACATGTCCTTTTGTCAGGCTTTAACAGGAAGTGGTGGATGGCCTTTAACTATTATTATGACTCCTGATAAAAAGCCCTTCTATGCAGGAACTTATTTACCTAAAACTAATAAATATGGTCGAATAGGACTTATAGAATTATTACATAGGATAAATGAAATGTGGAGCACAGAGAGAGATCGTCTAGAAAAATCTAGTGAAGACATTTATGGTGCAGTGTTAGATTCCTTTGGATCTAGTAAAAAGAGTTCTATAGATAAGGATATTATTCATAAAACCTTTAATGAGTTAGAAAAATTATTCGATCCTACCTATGGTGGTTTTGGAAATGCTCCTAAATTTCCCACACCTCATAATTTATCTTTTTTACTTAGATATTATATGGCTACTAAAAATGAAAAGTCCCTAAATATGGTCATAGACACATTAGACCATATGTATAAGGGGGGCGTATTTGATCATATAGGTTTTGGTTTTGCTAGATATTCAACAGATAGAAAATGGTTAGCACCTCATTTTGAAAAAATGCTTTATGACAATGCCCTCTTAGGTATAGCTTATACTGAATTGTATCAAATAACTAAAGAAGAAAGATATAAGGAAGTTGCTGTAGATATATTCACGTATGTATTAAGGGATATGACATCACCAGAAGGTGGCTTTTATTCAGCAGAGGATGCAGATTCAGAAGGTGTAGAAGGTAAATTTTATGTGTGGGAAAAGAGTGAGGTAATAGATGTACTTGGAGAAGAGGATGGGGAAATCTTTTGTATACACTACGATATAACTGCCCTAGGAAATTTTGAAAAGAGTAGTATTCCTAATTTAATAGATCAGAATTTAGATGAGATAGAAGATAATGAAGAACTGAAAAGCCTACTAAACAAGTGCAGGGAGAAGTTATTTAAATATAGGTTAAAGAGAATACATCCCCACAAGGATGACAAAATAATTACTAGTTGGAATGGTCTCATGATAAGTGCTCTAGCTAATGCTGGAAAAGTATTTAACAATGAAGAGTATATTAAGCTTGCTGAGAGATCCCATGACTTTATAATGAATAATTTAATAAGAGAGGATAAAAGATTGTTAGCTAGGTATAGGGATGGTGAAGCTGCATATATTGGAACACTAGATGATTATGCCTTTTTCATATGGGGATTAATAGAACTTTATGAAAGTACCTTTAATACAAAGTACTTGAAAGAGGCCATAGAATTAAATGATTCCATGTTGGATTTATTCTGGGATAAGGAACATGGAGGGCTGTTCATAGCAGGGAAAGATAGCCATGACTTAATAATGAAACCAAAGGAAATTTATGATGGTGCTCTTCCATCGGGAAATTCTGTAGCAACTATGAATATGTTAAGATTATCAAAATTAACGGGAAATACAGAATTAGAAGAAAAAGCCATATCTCAATTTACTACTTTCGGTGGAAAGGTATCTGAAATACCTAATGCCTATACTCATTTTATGATGGCCTTTTTACTTCATGAAATGGGAGTAAAAGAAGTTGTAGTTGTGGGAGATAAGAATAAGGAAGATACAAGGGAGTTATTAAAAGTTGTGAATGAAGATTTTTCACCCTTTACAGTAACCGTATTAAAGGATGCAAATGAAGAATTAGATGAGATAATTCCAATAGGAAAGAATAAAGAAATGGTAGATGAAAAAGCTACGGCATATGTATGTGAGAATTTTACTTGCAACATACCTACAAATAATGTTCAGGAGTTTGAAACTATTATTAAAAACAATAAATTATAATTATTAATAAATCTTTAAATGCAAAACCTATTCCGATAAAGAATAGGTTTTGCATTTTTACTTATAATTGAAAATCCAGAATAGACCCATTTACCAATGGAGAAAATAAGTGAACCATAAAAATAAAGGGAGTGTAGAAGTTGAGTGAAAAGATAGTGGTTATTGGAAATGGAATAGGGTCCATAACGGCAATTAAAGCAATTAGAAAAGAAAATCCTCAGGTGGAAATACATTTAATAGGAGAAGAAAGATTTTATCCATATAATAGGATAAGGTTATCTAAAGGTTTATTATCTACCTTAGAGGAGGATAAATTACTTCTTCAAAAGAGGGAATGGTATGAAACTAATAATATAAATTTACATAAGGGTGTAAAAGCCATATCCATTGATGAAAAAAATAATAGGGTACTCTTATCTGATGAAACTTCTTTAGAATACACAAAATTATTAATAGGAAGTGGAGCCCACAATTTTAAGCCCCCTATAGATGGAATTGAAAAAGAGGGTGTATATACCCTAAGAACCTTAGATGATGCATGGGGAATAATGGACAAGGTAAAGGACTCAAATGTCATATTAAACATTGGAGGAGGAATCCAAGGTTTAGAGACAGCCTATATTTTGTCCCAATCAAATAAGAAAGTAATATTGGTAGAAATAAATGAAAGGCTCATGCCTAAGCAACTAGATATGAAAGCTTCTGAAATATTAAAAGATACTGTGGAATCTTCTGGTGTTAACATACTATTAAATACGGGGGTAAATGAAATCCTAGGTGAGAATAGGGTAGAAGGTGTCAGTTCTGATAAATATGATCATGTGGCGTGTGATATGGTCATATATTCTACAGGTATAAAGCCTAACATTAGTATGACTAAGGACACTAATATAAAAACTAATAGGGGCATAATAGTAGATGATAAGATGAGGACTAGTATTGAGAATATTTATGCCGCTGGAGATGTGGCAGAATATAAAGGACATGTATATGGACTTTGGAATATAGCCATAGAACAGGGGAAAACTGCTGGACACAATATGGTATGTGAAGGTGAAAACTACAAAGAAGTGGTCCCTGTAACAACTCTAAATGCCTTTGGAATAGGACTCTTCTCCATGGGAACAATAGAAGAAGCTGATTACGTGATAGTAGAGGAACCAGAAGAGAATAAATATGAGAAGATTTTCATAAAAGATAATAGGGTAATAGGTGCCATTGTGGTGGGAGATGTGAAAAAATCTCCAGCACTTAAAAAGGCCATAGAGAAAGAAATAAATTTAGAAGAAGTAGATTTTGAAAATGTATCAATAAATGAGTTGATCGGAATAATAAAAAATAAAAATATATAAGTAAGGAGAGTTTATTTTGGAAATAAAATTTTGTGAAAATAATTATACCCATGGAATAGAAGATGTAGTTAATAAGATAAAGGAACAATTGGAAAATGTCACTGTGGAAGTGGAAAGTTGTCTAGGCTATTGTGGCGATTGTGCTGTAGGTCCCTTTGCATTAGTAGATGATGAATTAGTCCAGGCAGATACACCAGAAGAATTACTTGAAGAAATTAAAGGATACTTGTAAAAGACATAAAAAACAATGGGAATATACATATATATAGAAGGCTTATGCCTTCTTTTTATATGAGTAGCCTATTTATTAACAATAAATTTAATAGGTGCAAAAAGTTGATTTAATTTCTATTTTAGTTACAATATTAAGAGGGAGCATGAAAAAATTTTAGTTAAGTTGTTATAAGGAAAATAAATAGAGAAAGTAGGAATTAAATCATATGTGTACAATAGTCTTAGCTTATAAGAAGCATCCGGAATATAAACTAATATTGGCAGCCAATAGAGATGAATTTTATAGTCGTCCAACAAGGGAAGTACACTTTTGGGAAGATCATGAAAATGTGTTAGCAGGCAGAGATTTGGAAAAAATGGGGACTTGGCTTGGCATAACTAAGGAAGGAAGACTTTCGGCAGTTACAAATTATAGAGATAATTCATTAAATGTAAAAAATCCTAAGAGTAGGGGAAATCTAGTAAAGGATTATTTAACAGGTGAAGAATCTCCACTTGAGTATATGAACAAAGTTAAGAGGGAAAAGAACTTATATGATCCATATAATTTATTGGTAGGAAGTTTAAATTCCATTTATTATTATTCAAATGTATCAGATGAAATAAAAGAACTAGAACCAGGTGTGTATGGACTTAGCAATAATCTTTTAGATACGGATTGGTTTAAAGTAAACAAGGCTAAGGAGAAGCTTACAGGTTTAATAGAAAATAAGGAAAAAATATTCGAAGAGGACTTACTAAATATTTTATATAATAAGACTATTCCCAGTGATGACAAGCTTCCAGATACGGGAGTAGGAATTGAGTGGGAAAGAATTTTAGCTCCTTTGTTTGTAGAAAGTCCTGAATATGGTACTAGAGCCTGTACTATTCTTTTAGTAGATAAAAAGGACAGGGTCACTTTAGTAGAAAAGAGTTTTAACGATTACACTTGGAGATTGAAAAAAGTAGAATTTAATATAAAGTAAAGAAAAAAAATTCTAGTATTTATACTAGATTTTTTTTTTTAGGGAAAACTATTCTAGAGAAAAATTAAATTAGGAGGATGTCATATGGATAATGCCATGTTTTGTTATCAGTGTGAACAAACGGCAGGGAGCAAGGGATGTACTAAGGTAGGAGTATGTAGTAAATCTCCTGACGTAGCTAACCTGCAAGATGTACTCATATTCTTAATGAAAGGCGTAGGTTTCTATGCCATGAAGAATATAGAAAAGGGGAATAAAATATCTCAAGAAATTGGAGAATTTTTTACAGAATGTGTATTTGCAACTTTAACTAATGTGAATTTTGATGAAGGTAGATTTGTAAAATACATAAGAAAAGCAAACCAAGTTAAAATGCAATTAAAAGAAAGCGCTGGAGATGTGGGCCAGGTGCCAGAAGGTGCTGATTTTATAGCTCCAGAGACTAAGGGTGAAATGTTAAATATCCCTAAAATGCCTAACTTAGGAGTTATGGATGACGAAAATCTAGATATGGATATTCGTGCCTTAAGGGAATTTTTAATTTATGGTATAAAAGGAATGGGTGCTTACCATCATCATGCCTATGTATTAGGTAAATATGATGAAGAAGTGGCAGAATTCATGTGTAAGGCCATGGGTTCAACTTTAGATAAAAAATTAACTGTACAAGATTACTTTGATTTAAATATGGAATTAGGAAAAGTAAATTTAAAATGTATGGCTTTATTAGATGCAGCTAACACAGATACATTTGGTCATCCAGAAATAACAGAAGTATTAATAACTAAGAAAAAGGGACCTTTTATAGTTGTATCAGGACATGATTTAAGAGATTTAGGAGATCTATTAGAGCAATCAGAAGGAAAGGGCGTAAATATATATACCCATGGAGAAATGTTACCATGTAATGCTTATCCAGGACTTAAAAAATATAAGCATTTAATTGGAAACTTTGGTGGAGCATGGCAAGACCAACAAAAGGAGTTTGATAGTTTACCAGGAGCCATTTTAATGACTAGTAACTGTCTTATGAAGCCAAGGGAAAGCTATAAGGATAGAATATACACATCTAGTATAGTAGGTTTTGAAGACGTACAACATATTGAAACTATTGATGGAAAAAAAGACTTTACACCAGTAATCGAAAAGGCATTAGAACTAGGTGGATTCCCACAGGATGAAGAAGAAAAGAAAATTCCTATTGGATTTGCAAGAAATACAGTACTTAGCCATGCAGGAACTATAGTAGATGCAGTTAAAGCTGGACAAATAAGACACTTCTTCTTAATTGGTGGCTGTGATGGAGCAAGACCAGGTAGAAATTACTTTACTGAATTTGCTGAAAAAACTCCACCAGATACAATTATCTTAACATTAGCCTGTGGAAAGTATAGATTTAATAAGCTTGACTTAGGAAGTATAGGACCATTCCCTAGAATACTTGATTGTGGACAATGTAATGACGCTTATTCTGCTATACAAATAGCCCTTGCTTTAGCTGAGGCCTTTGATTGTGATGTAAATGAACTACCAGTTTCATATATAATTTCTTGGTATGAGCAAAAGGCAGTGGCAGTACTTTTAACTATGTTATATTTAGGATTAAAAAATATTTACTTAGGACCAACACTACCAGCATTTGTTACTCCTAATGTATTACAAGTCCTAATAGACAAATTTAATATTCAAAGTATAAGTACACCAGATGAAGATTTAAAAACTATATTAGGATAAAATACAATAGGATGTGGCAAAAGACATTAAAGTCTTTAGTCACATCCTATTTTTCATATGATTATTAAACTTGAAAATAACCTACTCTAGAGGAAAAATCCTTGTTAAGGAGTTTCATGGCATCGTATAGATGCTGATACATTACCCTACTGGCTTCTTTTCCATTACCTTCTTTGATATACTTTAAAATGGCTCTGTGTTCATCATTTTCTTTTATTAATTGATTTTCATCTAAATGTTTTATTATGAGCATACTTCTTTGAGCCATAAGTTCATCTGTTATGGAATTTAAAAATCGAGACATTATTCTATTATCGGATATTTCAATAAGCTTCATGTGAAAGTCATAACCGTAGTCAATGGAATATTTTTTTTCTTCAATAGCCTTTTTAGCTTCATCTACTAAATTTTCTAATTCTTCAATTTGGGAAGGTGTGGCTTTTTCAGCTGCCATATGGGCTAATTGTACTTCAAGGAGTAATCTAATCTCCATCAATTCAACTAAAGCATCCTTATCCTTTAGTAACCATAATAATTCCATTTTGTGTATATTTTTTAGGGCACCATCTGATAAATATGTGCCTCTTCCAGCTTTTGCATTAATAATTCCTGATAATTCTAAAGCCTTAAGGGATTCCCGAATACAATTTCGACTCACTTGGAAATGTTTTGATAATTCAACTTCTCCAGGGATTTTTTCTCCAGGGATCCAATGTCCATTTTTTATTTGATCTATGATTTGTTTTGTAATATCCTCATAGAGTGTAGTTCTAGATGCTGGCTTAATCATCTAAAGTCCTCCCTTTATATAAGTTTAGGTATATATTATTTATTATCCCATAGAGGGTTTGAATTTACAATAAATACTTTGAATTAGAAAAAAATTGGGAAGATTCAGAAAAAATCTCCCCTAAGTATATTTAATTAATTTCATAAGAATGAATTATGTTTAATTTATATTAAGATGCCTTATTTTGTGCAGGCTCTTTTGTAAGTATAGAAACTACAATAATACATACTGTTGAAGCTACAAGAGCTATTAATACTCTATTAGCACCTAGAGCAGTTACTTGAGTTAATACAGAACCTACGATTACTCCAGTTCGTGCTCCCCAAGGAGTTATATTACTATTAGCTTTTCCTTCCTCAAAATCTGCATTTTTATCTTTTTTCCATGAAATACCTACTATTAATAGGGGAACTAATCCTCCACCAGCTATGGCATAAGCTTTAGAGAATAACCCTAATATGGAGCTAGCATAAATACCTGCTAAAGCAGAGAAGACACCAATACAGATTGTTAAAATTTTTGCATATTTTACTAAATCATCGTCAGAAGCCTTTTCTTTGAAAGGTCTTATGATATCGTTAACTATTAAAACAGCAGCAGAGTTTAAGCTAGAGTCAGCAGATGACATTCCTGCTGCAAGAATAAGAACAAATATCATGGCTGATATCCATACGGGTACATAATTTAGCATAAACCACGGCATTGCATCATCTGGAGATAAATTTTGATTTAAAGTTAAAATTACCATTCCTACAAAAGCAGTAAGCATTACCATAAAAATAGCTATGAATCCACTAAATAACATGGCATTTCTTGCAGTTTTACTATTCTTTGCTGAGAAACATCTTTGCCAATATGCTTGAACTACTAAAATACCTATACAACCTGTGACAAATTTAGATAGGAGACCGATTGGATCAGTATGTGTAAAGGTCCACATCTCAGCTTTTCCTACTTCAGCTAATCTTACACCTAACTCTGCAAGGCTCCAGTGTACAGGAGAAAAAGCATAAAAATAGAAGGCAGCACCAAAGAAAACTACTAAAATTCCCTGTATTAAATCTGTCCAAACAACAGAGTGTATACCGCCTAAAGTGGTATATAGGATAAATATAGCAGAAAATACTAGAATTATTGGAATTGGATCTGCGCCTGTAACTATATTAAAGATATTACCAAAAGCCTTTCCTTGACCTCCTACCCATGCAATCATAATCATGGATGCTAAAATTCCTCCAAAGGCCCTTGTAATCTTATCATTTACAAATAAATTATCAATCATTTCAGGGAAAGTATTGAAGCTAAATCTTCCTGCTAACCCTGCAAATACTAATGCAAAAATAATCTTAGATCCTTGCTCACCTAATATAAAGGCTAGCCAAGGTAAACCTATTTGATAACCTTTTCCTGCGTGACCTATAAAGTTTCCTACTCCCATTATAGTGGCTAATTGAGTAAATAACAGAAGATATAGAGGAAAGTTCTTTCCACCTATGGCATAGTTAGAAAAACTTGATTGGGCAGTATCCTTAACCTTTACTGAAACATATAAAAATATTCCGCACATTAAAACTGTTAAAATCCATATTATAGTACCAAGACTCATTATATATCCTCCTCCTTTGTAGGTTCACTAAAATATCATATTAGACGAGTAATCAAGTATTTCCTCTTTTGTCATATGAGAAATACCTAAATGTTCCAAATTATATCCATTTTCCATATAATCCTTATCATGTAATGTAGATGCCAAGCTGATACACATGTCTAATAAAGGCGTATCCACACCTACTTTTTGTGCCAACTGACTTGCTGGAACTAATAAATAAGGTAAATCTTCAGTTATGTAACGACCAAATACATTCTGGCCATATATTTCTTTATAAGGGCTCTCGTCACTATTGAAGTATTCATATAAGCTAGAAGAATCATTAAGTCCGTAATACATTTTTTCTTGTTCTAAAGTACTTATAAGGTTTAAATCATATTCTTTTCCAATATAAAGTCTTTCTTCATCCATTTCCTCCATCTTTTTTGAAACTAGAGGACTTACGCCATCTATATAATGTCTAAAATTATCAGAGTTCTTTTCAATACCTGCAATATTTAATAATACTGGTAAAGGATGTAGTATGGCATTGAAGTTATCTAAGCTTACTTCTAATACATTCTTAGCCGGAATGTATATATCACTTATAGAATTCATGATTTTCAATATTTCATCATTCTTATCTGTAGGACATGTGGCTATTTTTAGTTTGTTTTTTTGTTTATAAACCATTACTGTATCATGGGAAGTAGCTCTGCAGGCATAAGGTAAAGAAGCCACTTCTGTTATGGATATATTTTTATGTACGTTCATTTCATTCATGATTTTCTTAATCATAAATGTACTATAATTACCTGGAGTAACAATCACCTTTTGTCCGTCTTCTAAGTGTGGAACTAGTAGTTCAAAAATTGGTTTGTGTGCAAAAGCAGGCACAACAACAAAAATTATGTCTCTATCTTTTACAGCCTCTTTCATATTTGTAGTTATAAGGTCTAATGCACCATCACAAGAAATTGATCCTCTTACATGGAGATTTTTTTCTTGTTGGAATTTTTTGAAATCTTCACTTTCTGATAATGCTTCGAACATGCTGACAGAATATCCTTGAGATGCTATTTGTCCTGCTAGCGCTTTACCGCCATTTCCACAACCTAAGATTGCAAATTTGTACTCACCTATCATTTTGAATTCCCCCTTAATTAAATTAATATGTTTAATTGTCCTACAATTGTACAAATAAACAATTCTGCATAAAACATTCAATCCCTTCTTAATTTTCAAAAAACTTTTAAAATTTTTAAAAATATTTATATTTTAAAAAAACAAACAAAAGGACAATATCCATGACAGCATTGACAAATAGTATATTAAGGCAAGATTAGAAAAGGGATACAACTCAGTTATTACAAAGGAAATATGAACTTGTGAAATTTTATGAAAAAAGTATGCCCATGAAGATTTCAAATTATATTAGGATAAAATAAAATAGGATGTGAAAAAAGATATTAGAGTCTTTTTTCACATCCTATTTTTAACTTATTATTTAATGTTTATATAAAGATGTTTTATAGTATTTGTTTTTCCTTTTCTTTTGTGAGCATGGAAACTACAATAATTGATATTGTTGAAGCTAAAAGAGCTATTAATAATCTATGACTACCAAGAGCATTCACTTGAGTTAATATAGAACCTATTATTACTCCAACTCGTGCACCCCAAGGAGTTATGTTACTATTAATAGTTCCTTCCTTAAAATCAACACTCTTATCTTTTTTCCATAAGAGACCTACTATTAATAGGGGGGCTAAGCCTCCTCCAGCTATGGCATAAGCTTTAGAAAATAATCCTAATATGGAACTCGCATAAATGCCTGCCAAAGCAGAGAAGACGCCAATACAGACAGTTAAAATTTTTGCGTATTTTACTAAATCATCTTCTGAAACATTTTCTTTGAAAGGTTTTATAATATCGTTAACTATTAAAACAGCAGCAGAGTTTAAACTAGAGTCAGCAGTTGACATTCCAGCTGCAAGAATAAGAACAAATATCATGGCGGATATCCATAGGGGTACATGATTTAGCATAAACCATGGTATGGCATCGTCTGGAGATAAATTTTGATTTAAAGTTAAAATTACCATTCCTGTAAATGTAGTAAGTATTACCATAAAAATAGCTATGAACCCACTAAATAACATGGCATTTCTGGCTGTTTTACTATCCTTTGCAGAGAAACATCTTTGCCAATAGGCTTGGACTACTAAAATACCTATGCAACCTGTGAAAAATTTAGATAAGAGAGTGACTTTATCAGTATGTTCAAAGGTCCACAGCTGGCTTTTTCCTACTTCAGCTAATTGTATACCTAACTCTGCAAAACTCCAGTGCACAGGAGAAAAGGCATAAATATAAAAGGCAGCACCAAAGAAAACTACTAAAATTCCCTGTATTAAATCTGTCCAAACAACAGAATGTATGCCACCTAAAGTGGTATATAGGATAAATATACTAGAAAATACTAAAATTATTGGGATGGGATTTGCTCCTGTAATTATGTTAAATATATTCCCAAAAGCCTTTCCTTGACCTCCAACCCATGCAATCATAATCACAGATGCCAAAATTCCTCCGAAAGCCCTTGTAATTTTGTCATTTACAAAGATATTATCAATCATCTCAGGGAAAGTATTATAACTAAATTTTCCTGCCAGTCCTGCAAATACTAATGCAAAAATAATNATGTATGCCACCTAAAGTGGTATATAGGATAAATATACTAGAAAATACTAAAATTATTGGGATGGGATTTGCTCCTGTAATTATGTTAAATATATTCCCAAAAGCCTTTCCTTGACCTCCAACCCATGCAATCATAATCACAGATGCCAAAATTCCTCCGAAAGCCCTTGTAATTTTGTCATTTACAAAGATATTATCAATCATCTCAGGGAAAGTATTATAACTAAATTTTCCTGCCAGTCCTGCAAATACTAATGCAAAAATAATCTTAGATCCTTGCTCACCTAATATAAAGGCAAGCCAAGGCAAACCTATTTGATAACCTTTTCCGGCATGACCTACAAAGTTTCCTACTCCCATTATGGTGGATAACTGAGTAAATAACAGAAGATATAAGGGGAAGTTCTTCCCTCCTATGGCGTAATTGGAAAAACTTGATTGGGCAGTATCCTTAACCTTTACTGAAATATATAAAAAAACTCCACACATTAAAACTGTTAAAATCCATATTAAAGTACCAAGATCCATTAATTATCCTCCTCGCTTTGTAAGTTCTCTAAGATATAATATTAGACGAGTAATCAACTATTTCCTTTTTTGTCATATGAGAAATGTCTAAGTAGTTATTTATAAAAAATGGAGCATGATGGCGTTGACAAATAATACATAAAGGAGTATTCTAAAAATGAAAGTCGAGACTTGCATAAATGGAGGAGAGAGTTTGAACAGGAAAGAAATAACCAGGTATAACATATTAAAGGCAGGATTAGATTTATTTTCAGAAAAGGGATACAACTCAGTTACTACAAAGGAGATAGCAAAAGCAGCAGGTGTAAATGAGGTAACTGTATTTAGACGATTTGGAAATAAGAAAAATATATTAGAAAATATATTAGAAGAGCTTGTTTTTAAGGTGGCCGTTGAGGAAGTCTTTCATAAGACTGTAAGCTATGACCTTGAAAGGGACCTTACATATATAGCTAAAAAATATAATGAATACTTGGATAGAAATAAAAAAATAATTATGATAATTTTTAAGGAATTTCACATGAAAGAAAATTATGAACTCACAAAATTTCCTAAAAAACTAAAGGAGCTATTAGTAGAGTATTTTAAAAAGATGCAGGAAATGGGAAAAGTAAAAGAAGAAAACCCTGAATTATTAGCAGCTAATTTTTTGATATATTGTTTTGGTATGTTCATGTCCAATTTGCTGACCAATGGAAACATAACAAAATTAAGTAAGGGTGAATGTATAGACCATATGATTCCTATTTATGTAAAAGGATATGAGGTATAAAAATTTTTAAATTAAAATGCAAGTCAATACTTGCGTTTTGAAATAGGGGGAAGAATAATGAGTAAAAAAGGAGTTAAAAAATTATTAGTAATACCAATGATTGTGGTGATTTTATTTTCAGCTAGGGGGCTTTTAAATAAAAAAGCCACCAGTGAAAATAAAATACTAGGTAGGCCCGTGAAGGTGTTGGAGGTAGAGAGTAGTACCTATGGAAGAACATTAAAGTATACGGGTGTTATAGGAGAAGATAATCTAAGAAAAATATCCTTTCAATCACCTGGTAAAATAGAAAAAATATATGTTAAAGATAGTGAGAAAGTATCCAAAGGACAGATTTTAGCTACTATGGACACTACTAGTTTAGACTTGAAGGAAAAAGAATTAATTGAACAATTAAGCATATTAGATACTCAACTTGAAATGAACAAAAAAGATTATGATTTTATATTAACTAATTATGAGAAAACTAAAAAGTTATATGAAAGTGGTGTTATATCTAAAAATGCCTTAGATGAAATGGAACTTAAATATGATAAAACGAAATTAGGATTAGACACTGTAAAAAAACAGAAAAATCAGGTCATGGCCCAATATGATTCTATTAAAAAGTCTATAGAAGATGGAACTATTAGAGCAGTAGAAGATGGTTATGTGGTAGATGTTATTGGAAAGGAAGGAGAAAATACTAGCCCATCTGCTCCTGTAATTATTCAAAGGGGAGAGACACAAATTGTAAATGTGGGAATCTCTCAAAGGGATATGAATACAATCAAAATAAACCAAAAAACATATGTGAGCTTAAATGACATATCTAAGGAAGGGGCAGTTACTAATATACAAAAAAGTCCTGACCAAAGGACTAATCTTTATATGATAGATATAGAAATAATAGATAAATTTTCACAGGAAGATTTTTTAGTGGGAGCTATAGTAGACGTAACAATTAAATTAGGAGATGAAAAGGGTATATGGATACCTGTTAAAAGTGTCCTAAATGATGGAGAAGATTATGTATACGTAATAAAAGATGAGAGGGCTTTTAAAAAAATAGTTAGTATAGAAGAGATAGATGAGAACAGAGTATTAGTAAAGGGTTTATCAGAAGAAGATAAATTAGTCATAAGCGGTATGAGTAATTTAAAAGACGGATATCTAGTTAATATTAAAAAGTAGGAGGAATAAAGGATGAGAAAGATTATAGAAAAAGCCATAAACAAAAGAAAGATAACCTTATTCTTTGCCATATTTTTTAGTATAACAGGAATCATATCCTATTATTTTGTTCCAAAACAAGAAAATCCAGATGTATCTCTTCCTGCCGCCATAATAACTACAATTTATCCAGGGGCTACAGCTGAAGACATGAATAAGTTGGTGGCCAAAAAAATTGAAGATGAAATAATAGATATAGATGGTCTTAATCACATAGAAACCACATGTAAAAAGGGTGTATCTAATATATTAGTCATGCTTGAAATGGATACGGATACAGATAAGGCTTGGGATGATTTGAAAGATAAGTTAAAAGCTGTTGAAAATCAATTGCCAGAGGGTTGCTTCATACCTCAGTTAAATACTGATATAGCAGAAACCACAGGAATTATAATAAGTTTATCTGGAGAAAAATATTCCTATGAGCAATTGAATTCTTATGCAGAGGATTTTAGAGATGAACTTCTCACTATTGATGGTATGTCAAGGATAGATATAATAGGAGAAGTGGAAAAAGAAGTAAAAGTTCAAGTAAATATGGATAGATTAAATCAATATGATTTATCTCTAGAAGATGTTTATAAGATAATAAGTGCTGAAAATATACAATTGCCATCGGGAGAGATTCAGTATGAAGATGGAAAGATGGAAATAATAATTCCTCAAACATATGATTCCATAAGAGATATAGAGGAAACTATCCTAATGGGAACAAGGGATGGAGGAATGGTAAGACTAAAGGATATTGCAAAAATTTACATGGATTTGGAAGATGGCAGTAAAAAATTTAAGCAAGATGGAAAGAATGCCATATTAATAGCAGGATATTTTAAAGAAAAAGAAAACATAGTATTAATTGGAAAAGATGTGAGGGTAAAATTAGATGAGATAAAGGAAGTCTTTTCTAAAGATCTAATAATAAATGAAGTTATGTTTCAGCCAGAAGATGTGAATAAATCAATCACAGATTTTGGTATGAATCTAATCCAAGGAATGGCATTCGTAATAATAGTAGTATTTTTCATAACAGGATTTAAAAATGCCTTAGTAGTGTCTGCTGGAATACCATTATCTGTTCTATTTACATTTAACATAATGAATATTCTAGGGGTAGATATTCACTTCATGTCAACGGCAGGTCTCATAATATCCCTAGGAATGTTAGTAGATAATGGCATAGTAGTGGCCGATACTATACAAGTTAATTTAGATGAGGGCATGGATAAGAAAAAGGCAATAATAGAAGGAGCTTTAAAATCTTCTTCTCCCATATTATCATCTACACTTACTACTATAGGAGCATTTTTACCACTTTTATTTTTACCAGGGGCACCAGGGAAAGTAATAGGAGATATTCCTAAGATTGTAATTGCCACCTTATTAAATTCCTATTTAATAGCCATGATAATGACTCCTGTTATGGCCTATATTTTCTTAGAGCCATCAGATGAAAAGAAAAGAACTATTCCATTTAAAGGATTTTTTGAAAAATTATTAAATATGGCTTTAAATAATAAGAAAAAGGCCATAGTCATAGTCTTATTAATGTTTGCATTTTCTATGAATATGAAAAATGTAATAGGAACAAAGTTTTTCCCTTATGCAGATAAAAATATTTTATATATAAATGTGGATAATGAAGTGGCGGGAGATATGGATAAAACAGAAAATTTAATAATGGACATTGAAAAAATATTGAAAAATACGCCAGAAGTAACTAGCACTACAGCTGCCATTGGTGATGGTATGCCTAAGTTTTATATGTCCATGTTTCCTTCCGTGCCATCTAAAGATTTTGGTCAAATAATGTTGCGATTTGATTTGAATAAGGGTGATAGATTTGAAAATAAAGAAGAGTTAACAGATTATCTTCAGAAAGAATTAGATTCAAAGATAATTAGTGGTAAAGCTACTGTTAAGATGCTAGAATATGGAAAACCCATAGGTAATCCCATAAGAATAAGAGTAATAGGAACCAATTATGATTCCATATATGAAGATGTAATGAAAATAGAAAACATATTAGAATCTATTGAGGGAAGTGTGAATGTTAAAAATGATGGAGAAAAAAGAAGTATAGCCTACGCATTAGATATAGATCATAATTTAAGTAAGAAATATGCAATTTCCAATTATGACATAGGGAGACAAATAAATATAGCTCTAAAGGGGAACAAGGCTACCCTATTTAGAAAAAGTGGAAATGAATATGATGTGGTGGTAGATACGGACATAGCTTCATTAAAAGGCCTAGGTAATATGAAGATAAAATCTTCTATGACAGGAAATAAAGTTTTATTAAAGGAGTTTTCAAAAACTAATATAAAATCCCAAATAAATACTTTGAAAAATTATAACGGTGAATTATCTATCACGGTAACTAGTGATAATAAATTTGGATATAGTCCTATAGATATAGAAAACATACTTGAAGAAAAAATGGATAGGGAAGTATTCATAAATAGGGTTGTATTTGATGGAGAACGTGAAGAGATAGATGATGTATTTGGTGATATGCAAATACTATTTATGTTAGCCGTATTATTAATATATTCTATTTTATTAGTACAGTTTAATTCCTTTAAAAGTCCATTTATAATAATGGTAAGCATACCCTTATCAACTATAGGTATATTTAATGGATTATTTTTAATGGGAGAACCTTTAGGTTTAATGGTAATGCTTGGTATAATAAGTTTATCAGGAGTTGTTGTAAACAACGGTATTCTATTAATAGAATATATTGAAGAAGGTAGAAAGGTAGGGCTTACTTTAGATGAAGCTTGTAAGTCAGCAGTTGATAAACGATATAGACCTATAATATCTACTACAGCCACTACCATAATAGGATTAGTACCCCTTTATTTATCAAAAAACCCACTATTTACGGGTATGTCTATAGCATTGATGAGTGGGTTATTAATATCTACTTTCTTAACTATGATAGTAGTACCTACAGTATACTCCTTGGTCAATAAGGAGAAATCCTTTAATAATTAATGTGGGAGATAATTAATATGAAAAATAGATTTACCATAGGAGAAATGGCTAAGATTCACAATACGCCAGTTAAAACTCTTAGATATTATGATGAAATAGATCTATTTAAACCTATAGAAGTTAATAAGGAAAATGGATATAGGTATTATTCTACAGCGCAATTTGAGGAGCTTAATACTATTAATTATCTAAAATTTTTAGGTATTCCCTTAAAGTCAATAAAAGATCATTTAAGTAAGGGGAATATAGATGATTTTTTAGATTTATTGGAAGCTCAGAAAAAGGAAACGGATAGAAGGATACGGGAACTAGAAAAAATAAAAAATAGATTTGAAAATAGAATAGAAGAAATAAATGAAGCTAGGAAGATAACAAATATAGGTGAAGTATTTACAAAGAACATAAAAAAAAGAAATATAATTAGATTAAAAGAAAGTATAAATTCTATTCCTCAACTAGAAATATCCATTAGGAAATTGGAAAATAAATTTAATATGAAATCCAATATATTCATAGGAAGAGTAGGCCTTACTGTGTCTAAAGAAAATTTAGAAAAGGGTTACTTTAATAAATATAATTCCGTCTTTGTTCTTATGGAAGATGAGGTAGATAAAAATATAGAGACAGATTCTATAAAAGAGGGTTTATATGTTTGTATATACTATAGGGGAAACCATAGTGAATCAGAGGGATATTACAAGAAAATAGAAGGGTATTTGAAAGAAAATAATTATAAGATAATAGGTGATTCTATGGAAAGAACCATAATAGATCAGTTCATTTCTAAAGAAAAGGAAGATTATCTAACGGAAATTCAAATTCCTATAGAAAGCTATTGACTCTCCAGTTAATGGAACCTTTAAAATAGGCATATGATTATATGTCTATTTTTTTAGGAGGTCAATTATGGAATTTAGTAAAATATTTTATTTTTTATCTGTATCAATAGTGTTAACATTAGCACCAGGTCCAGATAATTTATTTGTTATGATTCAAAGTATTACTCAAGGTAAAAAGGCTGGTATAGCCACATCTCTTGGGCTATGTACGGGTGTATTATTTCATACTACAGCAGCAGCATTGGGTATATCTGCTATTATATACAAGTCTGCCTTAATGTTTAAATTAGTTAAGTATTTAGGTGCCTTTTATTTAATATATTTAGCCTACAAGGCTTATAAAGATAAAAATGAGATTTTACATCCACAAGAAGGGGAGAAGCTAGATTCAGTGAGTCTATATAAAAAGGGAGTAATAATGAATATACTAAATCCTAAAGTATCTTTATTTTTCTTAGCCTTTTTACCCCAATTCATAAATGAAAGTGGAAGAAGTATTCCTCTACAAATGGTATTCTTAGGACTAGTATTTATAATGCAAGCCCTATTAATTTTTACAATTATATGTTTATTTAGTGAGAAGCTAGGTGAAAAGATTATGCACAATGAAAATATATGGGGAAAAATAGGTATCGTAAAGTCCTTAGTATTTACCATGATAGGTTTAAAAATGGCTATAGATTAGAACTTAGAAAGAATTCATGAAATTGCCCCCATATTCTATTGGGGGCAATTTTGTTTTAAAGTTGTAAAAAACATATTTAGAAACGTCCCGTTTTGAATATGGAAAATATTAACCATAAATACATAAGTAATGCTGCAACTAATCCAAATTTTAAGATAGATAAGCTAAATAGGTACTCTTCTGCTCCAACACGGGCAGCCATTCCAAAGCCTACAATAAGTCCTGCTATAATAATGCTCAGAGATAATAAGGCAATACTAAAGGAAATTTTATTAGTTATCTTATCAAAATGTTTTAGTATGACCTTTGTTCCTGTAAGCTTTAAATTGAGATTATAATCATCATCTTCCAACTTTCTAAAAAAATTAAGGATAAACTCTGGAAAACCTTGTACAAGAGTGCCATAGTCTAATATGTTTTCTGTTATGTTGTTTTTAATTGCTTTGGGTGAAAATATATTTAGCATAAGTTTCTTAGCAATAGGTTCTGCCACTTCTAATACGTTTAATTCGGGGTCCAGTTTTTCAACGACCCCTTCCATAGTACCTAAAGTTTTTACTAACATGGTAAACTCATTTGGTATAGTAATGTTATATTTAAATGCTAAATTAAAGATTTCATTAAAAAATTCTCCTAACTTTATCTCATTTAATGGTAACTCAATATACTTATCCCTTAGATTATCTATCTCATATTGAAGCTTTTTTATCTCTGAACGTTTATTCATTATGTTCAGTCCTGTTATAGCTTCAACTATGAGCTTACTATTTCTAAAAGTAATTCCTAATAATATTTTTAAAAACTGTTTTTTTCGTTCTTCTTTTAATTTTCCAATCATTCCAAAGTCTAAGAATGCAATTTTGTTATCTGGGAAAACCATAATATTTCCTGGATGTGGATCACCATGATAAATGCCATCTCGTAGTATCTGTTCAAATATGGATTTGGAAATTGTTCTAGCAGTAAATTTAAAATCAACATTAGCTTTTTTTAATCCTTCAAAATCATTTAAACCAATACCATCTATATGCTCTAAAGTTAATATTCGTCTAGTTGTATAATTCCAATAAACTGTTGGTATAATAATTTTTTTATCCTTTGACAGATTTTCTTTGAAAATATCTGTATTTTCTCCTTCAATTATAAAATCCAATTCATTTCTTAATATATTCTGGAATTCACTAACCATAGTGCTAAATTCATACAGTTTGCCGTACTTTGTATGATTATCAATAAACCAAGCTAAATCTTTTAGAATCATCATATCTTCTTCAATTTTCTTTTCTATCCTTGGCCTTTGTATTTTTACTACAACCTGTTGGCCATCCTGTAGTTTTCCTGAATGGACTTGCGCTATGGAGGCTGCTGCTAAGGGTTCTTTATTAAAATTAATGAAAATATCTTCTAATTTTTCACCTAGCTCATACTCAATACATGACTTAACCTCGTCAAAGGAAAAGGTGGGAGCATTATCATGGAGCTTCTCCAACTCAGTTATAATATTTTCAGGTAGCAAATCTGGCCTTGTACTCATTATTTGACCAAGTTTTATAAAGGTTGGTCCAAGTTCCTCTAATGCTAATCTAAGTCTTTCTTCAGTTGATAGTTGTTTCTCATTTTCTTCTTTATTTATTATTCTACTTTTTATATCTAAGTAATTTAAAATACCCAGTTGGTCTAACACTAGGCCGAAACCATATTTTATGAACACTCTAATTATTTCTCTATATCGTTTTATATGCTTATATCTACTAATGGGTATCAATTAATATCACAACCTATTTACAATCTTATTTTGATTATTACTTCTTTAAAATGGTTCATAATATATTTTTATAAATAACATTCTATTTTATGCCCTTTTATTAGATCTTTAAGAAATAACAATTTAGCTATCTTATATAGATTCATATTGCACATGATATTTTTTAACATAAAAAGCATCTTTCCCATAGGATATTTAGACTATGGGAAAGATGCTTTTTATGGCGTTAGATTTTAGGTGTTTCTCCTAATATCTAACTGTTTTCTTGATATGAAGATAATTTTTCTATTAAGGAGGATACTTCATTATCTTCTATTTGACTAAAATCGTCATAATAAAAACCAACTGCCATGAAATTTATGGGGGTTACAATACTTATTACTTCATCTACTAAAGTACTTAAATAATGTACCGTATCTTCTGGAGCCACAGGGGTAGCTATTACAATCTTTTTAGCACCGTGTTTCTTTAAAGCTTCAATTGCGGCTAAAATAGTAAAGCCTGTTGCTATACCGTCGTCTATTAATATGGCAATTCTATCTTTTACCTTTGGAAAGTTAGTATTTCCTTTAAATTTTTCTGTTCTGCTATGGATTTCTTTTATTTGAGTTTCAACTTCCCTTTCAATATATTCCTGAGATATATTTGCATCGTAAACATAATTGTCGTTCACAAAGTAAGTGCCGTCTGGAGCCACAGCACCTATGGCTACTTCCTCATTTATAGGAGAACGAATTTTTCTAGGAATGATTAAATCCCAGGAAAAATTATTGTCTATTATGGAATCATAGGCTACTGGTAATCCGCCACGGGGAATAGGGAGAGCTATCACATCTTGTCCCTTATACTTACTTAATAATTTAGATAATCTCTTTGAAGCTTCAAATCTGTCTTTAAACATATAGTTCACACCTTTTGCTAATACTTAAAAAATATCATACCTTAGTGTGTGTAAAATTTAGAAATAATATTAATATGAAAAAATATAATAATAAATAATTACTCTATTTACCACTTCTGTAATAGCTACTGTTTAAAGTTACATTTAAATCTAAATTATCTTTATTTATTCTCTCTATCATTTCCCTTTTCTTTTTATTTGGGTCACTAGAATTTAAAGTTTCTAGTATTCCATTGGCAACTGATTCAAATTTATGATAAGGCATGCCTACTCCTAATTCTGAATCTTCCCATTTAGCTGCAAGGCGAGTGTTTGAACATAAAAGGGAAACGTTTAAATCGTTTGTTTCATAAGGTGTAGCAGTACATTCAGAACAGAGTCCTTGATTTCCTGTGAATTTAATGTTTTTAGTTACTCCAAAATTATAAGAATAACCTTGAACTATTCTCATGGCTTGGTATGGATTGACAATCATTATAACTATGTCCGGCTTCTCCTCAAATTTTTCAAGGGGCATTACTACTACTCCATAGATTTTGTGGTCAATATAAGTTACTTCCTTTTGAACACTTTTAGCCACACCTAGGCTGTTGTACATACCATAGGAATGATATACTCTTCCTGATACTATATCATTATTAACATCCATTAAACCTAATGCCCTAGCAGAAGCTTTGCAAAAGAAATTATCAATACAAGATTTAAAAGAGCTACCCTTAGTGGCTAATCTTACTGTATTACAATAAGAAAGCTTATGAACAACTTGCTTCACATTAATTTTTTCAAACTCTTCTTCAGTGAATATGAACTTTATTCCTACAATTTGCCTCTCTAAATTAAGAGTACAATTTAATTTTTTTATCATATTAGAATTCAAAAGGTACACCTCCGTAAGATTATTAATTATATATATTATATAAAACTATCATCTATATAAAGTCAAAAAATAAATATTTAAGGAGCAAAAATTATGGAAATTTAGACGGAATTATGTTCTTACAATTATAAGAATGAATAAATAATAGATATTATTCCATGAATAACCCCATAAGGGAAATAGTCCTTATGGGGTCTGGGTTTGTTTTTTAGATTTTCAATAGTTCTAATGTGGATTCCACATCTCCTGTGAAAAACCATATTTTAGATCCCTTATCAAACTTGGATTTTGTCATGTGATAATAACCATAGCCACAAAATCCTTCAAACTTATCTAAGACATAGCCTAATTGATTAAATTCATGTTGATAGGTTTCAAATTGATTTCTTTCAATAGTATCCATATATATCCCTCCTTAAACGAATAAAATCTAATCTTATTATTAAACTAAATAAGATAAATATTACATTAATATGCATTATGAGGTAAATAAATTCGTAAGGATATATATAGTTGAACTTGCTTATAAAAAATAAATGCCATGGATTTAAGTTAGGATTTTCTAAGCTAAGTCCAAGGTCATTTCTAATTGGTTTAAATTTGTTGCAACAGATATTTCTGCGTTTTCTTTTTTTGCTTTTGTAGATGCTAAGCTAGCCATATTAATTAGATTAGTAATATGTGAAAAATAATTCTCTGATCTGTTATTATTACTATCAAATGAAACAATTCCACAAGAAATTGTTAAACGTATATCCTTTATAAATTTGTGACCAGCAATTAATGCGGATAATTCTCTAGCTAGGTTGGTACAATTCTTTTTTTCATAAGGTGTTACTAAGACAAATTCATCTCCTCCAAATCTACAAATATATGTATCCTTAGGAATACTATTTTTTAATAGATAAGAGATTTCTTTTAAAATTACGTCACCAATAGAATGTCCATAATGTTTATCTATATACCCAAAATTATTTACATCTATGAATATAATGCCTAGAGTAGTTTTAGTTCTTATTATTTCATCTGCCTTATAAAATATATAGTTAGTTTTATATAAATTTGTCAATGAATCTATATATCTACCTATTTCCACATACACATGATTGTCCGTTATGAATCCCATTGGCATATAATTATCCATTACTACTAAAACAGATGTATCCTGTTTATCAAAGGTTTCCTTAGCATGCCATATGGAACTATTAGGATCTATGAATATTATATTGGTATTCATTGCATCGGCAACTATCCTATTAGGATGACTTTTGAGTAAGTCCTTATATGTTAAAAGACCTACTAAAGTGCCTCCTTCAAAGACTAAAGCCATATCTAGTTTTTTTTCAGTAATCATTCTTTCTACTTTTAATATGCCATCGCATACATCTACACATATAAAATTATTAAGCATAATTTCAGAAATTTTTTTTATCATAAGTCTATTGATCTGCTAACTTGTATAGTAATATTAACTTGCATTTTTAGAATAATGGATTCGTTAGCAATTTGCCCTCCTTCTTCAAGAATTACTTTCACCAATTTATCCTCAGGTAACATTTCTAATAAAGTTTTTCTCACTACGAGAGCCTCGAGCGCATGGTGGTCCAGTTTAATGATTTTATATTGATCAGGAGATAAAATATTAACCATTCGTTTTGCACCTTCAGCTCCAATTGGAGCTCTTTTTCCTACTAGTAAAACATCCTGCATAGGTGGCATTTCAAATTCAGATAAACGTATACTAACTTCAGCTTTTTTTGCAGTATCTATATATTGAGACATTACTAATTCAACCTCCTATTTTACTAATATATGACTATGATTATAATTTACTTCGTATAGATAATAGTATATCATAATTATAGGACTAAATTACTAAGATATTACAAAATATTACAAATAGTAACAACCCATTAGTAAATGTATTAAATGAGTTTTTAAAGGATTTGATTACAAGAAAAATGGATATTTATACAGGAGATGATTTAATAGATGAAAAAAAGACCTATAAATTATTCATAGGAAAAGATTAAATTACAAAATTTTATAGGTTTTGAAGGGTGAAAAAAAGGTATAAAAGGATAAAAAGTCAATATATAGCAATAAAATTAAGAAAAAGTTAAACTCTACTTAAAAGAATATTCACAAATTAAGTATATAATTATAGACAAGGGAAGCCCTTAAGGCCCTTAAGATAAAAAATTAAATTTTCCGAAAGGAAAACAACTTTACTAACATACTACATTCTCTAAACCCTTTTAAATAAGAAAATCTATTTGATAGATTTTCTTATTTTTTTTGTCTTATAGGAAATAATAAAATATTGACAAAAATAAAACTATATCGTATTATTACAATATAATGATATTGGAGGATAAGGTATGGAATATTATAAGAATAATCCTAAATTATTCGAAGAGAATGCAGCAATACTAAAGGCCATAGCACATCCAGTGCGATTATGTATAGTGAAAGGCCTTTTAGAAAGAGGTCCTAGCAATGTGACAAGTATGCACAGTTGCCTAGATATGCCTCAATCTACCATATCGCAGCATTTATCTAATTTAAAGAAGGCAAATGTCATAGAAGGTGACAGACAAGGCCTTGAAGTATTTTATAGAGTTTCAAATGAGAAGGTAAAAAAGATCATAAAAGAAATTTTTTAAACTAAAAGGACAAGTGAATTGTCCTAAAAAAACAAACATAATATCTATATATTACGATATAACGATATAAGAATATAAGGATGGGGGACTGATTATGAAAAAAAGAATATTAATAGTTGGTGGTGTGGCAGGCGGAGCTACAGCAGCAGCCAGACTAAGAAGATTAGATGAACAATCAGAAATAATAGTATTTGAAAGAGGCGAATATATTTCATTTGCCAATTGTGGACTACCTTATTATATAGGAGATGTAATAAAGGAAAGAAGTAGCCTATTGGTGCAAACGGTAGAAGGTATGTCTAAAAAGTTCAACTTAGATATAAGAAATTTTAGTGAAGTAGAAAGTATAGACAGACAAAATAAAAAAATAAAAATAAAGAATTTAAAAAGTGGAGAAGTATATGAAGAAAAATATGATGACCTGATTTTATCTCCAGGGGCTAGTCCTATAAAGCCACCTATTAAAGGGATAGATGAGGCTAAGAGTTTATTTACCCTTAGAAACATGAAGGATACGGATGAAATAAGGGCCTATGTTGATGAAAATCTTCCTAAGTCAGCCGTTGTAATTGGTGGTGGATTTATAGGAGTTGAAATGGCTGAGAACCTTCATGAAAGAGGAGTAAAGGTAAGTTTAGTTGAAATGATGGACCAAATAATGGCTCCTCTTGATTTTGAAATGGCATCTATCCTACACAATCATGTGAAGGAAAATGGTGTAGATTTGATTCTAAAAGATGGTGTGGCAGAATTTAAAAATCATGGTACAAAGGTTGTATTACAAAGTGGAAAAGAAATAGATACGGATATGATAATATTAGCCATTGGTGTTAAACCAGAAAATAAATTAGCAAAGGATGCTGGTTTAGATTTAGGTGACAGAGGTGGAATTAAAGTTGATGAATATTTAAGAACTAATGATAAAAATATTTATGCCATAGGAGATGCCATCGAGGTAATTGATTATGTGAATAAAAAGCCAACTATGATTCCATTAGCTTGGCCAGCCAATAGACAAGGACGATTAGTAGCAGATAATATATATGGAAAAAATAGAAAATATAATGGAACCTTAGGTACTAGTGTAGCAAAAGTATTCCATATGACTGCTTCAACTACAGGTAACAATGAAAAGACTTTAAAGAGACTAGGAATTAAATATGAGGTTGCCCATATACATCCTAAATCCCATGCAGGTTATTATCCAGGAGCATTACCTATAGCTTTTAAATTAACTTTTAACCCTGAAGATGGAACTATTTATGGAGCACAAGGTGTAGGGTATGATGGCGTTGAAAAGAGAATAGATGTGATAGCAACAGCCATAAAAGCTGGCCTTAAAGTAGAAGACTTACAAGATTTAGAGTTGGCCTATGCACCACCTTATTCTTCTGCAAAGGATCCTGTTAACATGTTAGGATACGTAGCTACAAATATTATGGAAGGATCCTTAAAGCAAATACAATGGTATGAAGTGGATGAGGTTATTGAAAAGGGATCATTGTTCATTGATGTGAGAGAAGTACTAGAGACAGAAATGGGTTATATAGAGGGAACAGTAAATATTCCATTAGGAGAGTTAAGAGAACATTTAAATGAGTTTCCAAAGGATAAACCTATATATGTAACTTGTCAAGTAGGCCTTAGGGGATATTTAGCTTGTAGATTACTTGAATTAAATGGATTTAAAGCCATAAATCTAGATGGTGGATATAGAACTTATGCATGTGTAAGTGATGATGGAGAAAGCCAGATGGTTTGCAATGAAGATGTGGGGGATGATGGAATGATTGAAAATATAAGTGCACATATTAAAATAGATGCTTGTGGATTACAATGTCCAGGACCTATTACACAGGTATATAAGGCCATGGAACAAATAGAAGATGGAGAAATATTAGAGATTTCTGTTACAGATCCTGCCTTTTCGCAAGATATAAAAGCTTGGTGTAAAAAAACTGGAAATACCCTTTTAAAAACAGAGTTTGTAAATAAAAGCTTTAAGGCATTCATAAAAAAAGGCAGTAAAAATGGTGAAGTAGTCCAATCTGTAAAGAGTGAAAAAGAAGGTGCCACTTTAGTAGTGTTCAGTGGAGATCTTGATAAGGCTTTAGCTTCATTTATAATAGGTACGGGAGCTGCTACTATGGGCAAGAAGGTTACCATGTTCTTCACTTTCTGGGGACTTAATGTACTAAGAAAAGAAGATTCACCAAATGTAGAGAAGGATACACTTGAGAAAATGTTTGGTATGATGATGCCAAAGGGAGCAAATAAATTAACCCTATCTAATATGAACATGGGTGGAATGGGAACTAAGATGATAGAACACGTTATGAAGAAAAAGAATGTGGATAGTTTAGAAACCTTAATTAAAAATGCTATAGATTTAGGAGTAGAATTAGTAGCTTGTTCCATGTCTATGGATCTAATGGGTATAAAGAAGGAAGAATTAATAGATGGTGTAAAGTTAGGTGGAGTTGCCGCTTATTTAGGAGAAGCAGAAGATTCAAATATAAATTTATTCATATAAATAGAGGTGGCTTTGCCACCTCTTAGGCTTTTGACAAACCCGAATTTCTTCGTTGTTGTTTCAACCAAGAACCCTTACGTATGTCTATATACGCTACGGTCTCTCGGTTTCAACACGCCTCGAACTTCAAATTAGTCAAAAGCCTATCATCTTGTAGACTTTGTCTACAATTTGAGAGGTGGCTTTGCCACCTCTTTACTTTGTCAATTAAAGTAGTATTTTATTTTTATTTCCTGGGAAAAATGTCGTTATTTTAAAATTGTTGTTATAAAATAAATGAAAAATAAAACTCAATGAAAATTGAGTTTTATTTTAATCCGCACAAGGAAGATGATGAATAAAATGAATCTTAACCGAACTAGTACAATAAGAGGAAGAAGATGAAAAATTATTTACATAATGAAACTAATAAAGATGAAATTTACAATAAAAGGATAGGGATAATAGGTATAATTTAGTGGAATATTTATTATACTAAAATTATTAAAATATTATTTTAGTAATGTTAGAAAAAGTATGACAAACACTCACTTCCTTTATAACTTTTTCTTACTATTATTTTTAGTATTTTTCATGATTTTTATGTTCTATTAAATATTCCATAATAAACACATTCAACTATTTCATTTTTTAAGTATAATGCTTCGATTTCCAATTGAAGCATTTTTTTACTTTTTAATTGGGATTTTAGTAAAAATCATTTGAAAAAATCTAATTAAATATTAAAAAATATTAAAAGTCATAAAATCTATTGTTTTGACATTTTTTTTAGTATATATTTATGTATATAGAAGGGTTTTTTAGTGGAGAGGGTGGTAATTTGACGGATACAAAGTTTTCCTACAGGAAGATAATTGGAGTGATTTTTTTAGGCATGTTTGTATACATGTTTATTAATAATCCTAATGTGAAAGTTTATGTAATAAAAATATTTAACCCATTGTTAGTGGCCTTTGCAATAGCTTACATATTAGATAATTTAGTAAAAGCTTTTGAACCTAAAATGGGAAGAAATACAGGGGTTATAATATCATTAGTAATAATTATTGCCATTTTACTAATATCTGCTACCATTGTAATTCCAACTGTAGTAGAGAATATATCTAATATACTAAAATTAATTCCAGAGATAGATAATTTTCAATTTGAATCAGTAGAAAAGTATATACCTAAGGGAAGTGAAGAATATTTTGCTGATGCTGTAACTTATGCTAAAACGGCCATAGAAAAAATACTTTTAAAAGTAGGAGAATTTTCGTCAAAACTGTTAGAAGGTCTTTTAAGTACAGCTATTAAATTTACTTCAAGTATTATTAGCATAATAGTATCTTTCGTTATAGCCATATATATGTTACTAGATAAAAAAGATTTATTAGGCAGAATTAAAAGGGTTAATTATGCATTTTTAGATACAAAAACTGCAGACTATCTAGTTTATATTACCCATAAATCCCATGAGATATTTTCCAACTTTTTTGTGGGAAAAGCCATAGATTCAGCAATTATTGGATTATTATGTTTTGTAATATTATTAATATTTAAAATTCCTTTTTCCATGGTTATAGGTATTGTGGTAGGAATAACTAATATGATTCCTTATTTTGGACCTATAATAGGAGCTGTTCCAGCCGTATTAATCACTCTTTTTTCTGGACTAGATAAGGCTGCCATAGTGGGAATTGTAATATTTGCACTACAACAATTTGATGGACTAGTATTAGGGCCAATCATATTAGGAGATAAGGTTGGAGTAAGGGCATTTTGGATTATTGTAGCTGTAACAGTAGGTGGTGCAGTTGCAGGAGTATTAGGAATGCTTTTAGGAGTACCAGTATTAGTTCTTATTAAGACTTTAATAGAAGAAGTAGTACATGAAAAATTGAAAAAAAAGAATATGGAAGATTTGTGTATGAATGACTTGGCTCCCATATCTAGTAAAAAGAAAAAGAAGAAAAAAATATTTAGCAAATCTTAAAAAAATATAATTCCATAGGGCTAATACATGATAAAAATCTGCATAATAATAAGAATGCAGATTTTTTACTTACTAGGAAATTATAAATTTTTCAAAACTGTAAATAAGTAAAAAATGAAGGGGGGAAGAATTCCCCTGCCTCTTTGAAGGAAGGTGTTCAGATTGCGTTAGCAGACGCCTGCGGGAACCATAGGGTTCCATAACGAATCATAGGTCGTATGAATTTTTTGTTTGGAATTTTGAATAAATATATATTATAATATGGACATGTATTAATAGTTCGTAAAATTCTAATAATTTTTTGATATTATAAATTGATGAAATGTGTATTTAAGTTATGGAGGAATGAAATGGAAAAGTACACTGTGAATAAGGTTCTGAGTAATAATGTAGTATTGGCAGAAAAGGATAATCAAAACTACATATTAGTAGGAAAAGGAATCGGGTTTTCAAAGAAGAAGGGGCATCTTTTGGAAAATCCACGAATTGACGAAAAATTTATATCTCTTAAAGGTTTAGATGAAGATGAAAAGGAAAATTTCATAAACCAAATAGATCCAAAGGTAATTGAACTAGTAAAAGAAATTGTAGAAATGGTTAAAAAGGATTTAGGAGAAGAATTAAATCCTAATACCTACTTAGGTTTTGCAGATCATATAAACTTTGCTATCCAACGGTTAAAGGAAGGTATTGAAATAGTAAATCCATTTTTAACAGAAACTAAGTTCCTATATCCAGAGGAATACTCTTTGGCAGAAAAGGCAGTAATGATTTTATCCCATGGTTTGGACATATCCATTCCAGAAGCGGAAATTGGTTTTTTAGCTCTTCATATTTATGGTGGAAGAGGAGAAAAAAATAAAATGGAAGCCTTAGAAAAATCAAAATTGATGAGGGATATATTGGATTTTGTAGAAAAAACATTAAGGGTGAATTTAGATAGGAATTCTTTCATCTGTCAAAGATTTATACTGCACTTAAAGGGTGTTATCAGTAGAGTTAATGAAAATAAAAATATAGAAAATATATTAATGTCTAAATTAAAATTTGAATTAAGGAAAGAAATAGCGGTGGCTACAGAAATTGGAAAAATCATTGAGAACACATTAAAATGCCATGTATCCCAAGGGGAAATAGGCTATATAGCTCTCCATTTACACAAATTAAGAGGAATGAAAAATTTGTAGAAAAATGTATAATTCGCAAAAAACTCTATTGAAAAGGAAAACGTTCCATGATATAATTCAATATACGTAACGTAACCTAGTACTAGTACAGTTGATTAAAAATAAAATATAGAAATTTCTATTTTACGTGTAACTGATTCGATCAGGCATGAGTAAAGGAACCGAAGAAAGTAAATCATAAAAGATTTGCTTCGTGTATCTTTATTCATGCCTTTTTTATTTGTATCTTTAAAGTTATGTAAGAGAATATTAATTAATAACCTAGATTAAATAGAAAAGGAGATGTGCAAATGTTTAAAAAACTTTTTGGAGTTTTACAACAAATAGGTAAAGCCTTAATGACTCCAGTTGCCATATTACCAGCAGCAGGTTTATTATTGGCTTTTGGTAATGCTTTTCAAAATCCAGCATTACTTGAAAGTATTCCAGCTCTAGGAGCTAATGGTTTTCAATTAATTGCAAGGGTTATGGAGCAAGCAGGTGGAATTGTATTTGCTAACTTACCATTATTATTTGCAGTAGGAGTTGCAGTTGGTTTAGCAGGAGGAGAAGGTGTAGCAGGAATTGCTGCAACTATTGGATTCTTAGTTATGAATGTAACTATGGGAGTAGTAAAAGGAATTACTCCAGAGATGGTAGGAACAAGTAAGGCATACGCTATGGTACTTGGAATACCAACACTTCAAACAGGTGTATTTGGTGGTATTATCATAGGGGTACTAGCAGCACAACTTTATAATAAATATTACAACATGGAGTTACCTCCATTTTTAGGATTCTTTGCAGGTAAGAGATTTGTTCCTATAATAACAGCTGTATCAGCTTTATTATTAGGTCTTGGTATGATAATTATTTGGCCGCCAGTTCAAGCGGGATTAAACGCATTCTCAACAGGAATGATCGATGCTAACAAAACGGTAGCAGCATTCATATTTGGAGTTGTAGAAAGAGCACTTATACCATTTGGATTACACCATATTTTCTATAATCCTTTTTGGTTTGAATTTGGGGAATATATAAACAAAGCAGGAGAAGTTGTAAGAGGAGATCAAGCTATTTTCTTTGCACAATTAAAGGATAACGTAGCATTAACAGCAGGTACATTCATGACAGGAAAGTTCCCATTCATGATGTTTGGATTACCAGCAGCAGGTCTTGCAATGTACCATGAAGCAAAAACAGAAAAGAAAAAGTTAGTGGCAGGTATTATGGCATCAGCAGCCCTAACATCTTTCTTAACAGGTATTACAGAACCAATTGAATTTACATTCTTATTTGTAGCACCAGTTCTTTATGCAGTACACTGTGTATTTGCTGGATTATCATTTATGTTAATGCATATTTTAAATGTTAAAATTGGTATGACATTCTCTGGTGGAATAATTGACTACTTACTATTTGGTGTAATGCCAAACAGAACTGCTTGGTGGTTAGTAATACCAGTAGGATTAGCATTCTCAGCAATTTACTACTTTGGATTCAGATTTGCTATTAGAAAGTTTGACATTAAGACTCCTGGTAGAGAAGATGATGAAGATGGTGTAGAAGTTGTTAATGTAGAATCAGGAGAACTACCTTCAAATATATTAGAAGCTCTAGGTGGAGGTCAAAACATTAAGAACTTAGATGCATGTATCACTAGATTAAGAATAAGTGTAAATGACATTAAAAATGTTGATAAAGAAAGATTAAAGTCTTTAGGAGCTTCAGGAGTACTAGAAGTAGGAAATAACATTCAAGCCATATTTGGACCTAAGTCTGATCAATTAAAGACTGAGATGAAAAATATCATGAGTGGAAAAACTACTCCTAAATCAAAAAAAGTAGAAGAAGTTAAGGCAAAAGTTGCAATGACAGTTGAAACAGATAATAATTTTGTATCTCCTATAGAAGGAAAAATTGTAGGATTAGAAGAAGTACCTGATATGGTGTTTTCGCAAAAAATGATGGGAGATGGATTTGCTATTGAGCCAACAAATGGACTTGTAGTAGCTCCTGTAGATGGAACTATTGAAACATTATTCCCAACTAAACATGCTATTGGTATTAAATCAACTGGTGGACAAGAAGTTTTAATCCACTTTGGTATAGATACGGTAACTTTAAATGGAGAAGGTTTTGAAGCTTTAGTTAAACAAGGAGATAAGGTAACTAAGGGGCAAAAACTTCTTAAAGTAGACATTGATTCTATTAAAGATAAAGTTCCATCAATTATTACACCAGTTATATTCACTAATCTTTCAGAAGGTGAAAAAGTAGTATTTGAATCTGGAAAGAAAGTAAACTCTGGACAAGAAAACATTATATCTATTGAAAAATAGGTTTTTAAAATATAAATTAAGACAATTGGTTATTCTACTGTATAACTAACACCCTGTTAAAATATAATAAATGTGGGGCCTTTTTAGGCCCCCTGTAAAATAAAGAGGAGGATTTTGATTATGGGAAAATTAGTAACTATATTAAATGAAACGGGAATGCATGCTAGACCAGCAAGTAATTTTGTAAAGGTGGCAAATAGTTTTAAATCAGATATAAACATTGAATTTAACGGAAAAGCTTCTAATGCTAAATCAATCATGAACTTATTAAGCTTAGGCCTTAAAAAGGGAGATCAAATCAATATTACTGCTAATGGTGAAGATGCACAAGCTGCAGTAGATGCATTAGTTGATTTAGTTAACTCTAAGTTTGGAGAAGAATAAGGAGGGGACTAGCTATGAGAAAAGGAACTGGAGCATCTCCTGGGATTAGTATAGGCAAAGCTTTAGTAATCACTCACGAACCTTTAAATATTGAGAAAAAGGAAATAACTAACGTAGACGGACAAAAGGATATACTAAAGAACAGTATAGAGGCATCAAAAGAACAATTAACAAAGATTAAGGAAAAAGCGTTAAGAGAATTAGGTGAAGAAAAGGCTGCCATATTTGAAGCTCACTTAATGATATTACAAGATCCTGAATTAGTTGATTCTACTCTAGGAAAAATAGAGAGTGAATCCATTAATGCAGAATTTGCTTTTAAAGAAGTAACTAATCAGTTCATAACTATCTTTGAGTCTATGGACAATGAATATATGAGAGAAAGAGCTGCTGATATTAGAGACGTATCAGAAAGGGTTCTAAGAAATATAACAGGACAAAGTGTAGTTGATTTATCTGTATTAGAAGAAGAAGTTATTTTAATAGCAAATGATTTAACTCCATCCGATACGGCTACAATGAATAAAGAAAAGGTATTAGGATTTTTAACGGATATTGGAGGAAGAACTTCCCATACTGCCATTATGGCTAGAAGTTTAGAGATTCCAGCAGTAGTAGGACTTGGAAATATAACGGAAGAAGTTAAAAATGGAGACATTATAGCTTTCAATGGTGAAAGTGGAGAAGTTATAATAAACCCAGAAGAAGCTACAATTAATAATATGAGATCAGAAAAAGAAGCTTATGAAGAATATAAGAGACAATTGCAGGAAGTAATTGGAAAAAGTAGTGTAACTACAGATGATAAACATGTGGAGCTTGCAGCTAACATAGGAACTCCAAATGATGTACCTGGAGTTATAAAAAATGATGGTGAAGGTGTAGGACTATATAGAACAGAGTTCATTTATATGAATAGTGATCATTTACCAACGGAAGATGAACAGTTTAAATGCTATAAAGAAGTTCTTGAAGGTCTAAAAGATAAGCCAATTGTAATTAGAACATTAGATATAGGTGGAGATAAAAATCTACCATACTTAAAAATAGATGAAGAAATGAATCCTTTCTTAGGATATAGAGCCATAAGACTTTGTTTAGACAAGGTAGATATATTCAAAACTCAATTAAGAGCATTACTTAGAGCTAGTGTATATGGAAACTTAAAGATCATGTTCCCTATGATTTCTTCATTAGAGGAATTATTAAGAGCTAAAGAAATATTAGAAGAATGTAAGGTAGAGTTAGACTCAGAAAAAATTGGATACTCTAATAATATAGAAGTGGGTATGATGATAGAAGTACCAGCAGCAGCTATTATTAGTGACATACTAGCTAAACATGTGGATTTCTTTAGTATAGGAACTAACGATTTAATTCAATATACTACGGCAGTAGATAGAATGAACGAGAAAATCCATAACCTATATAATCCATTTAACCCAGCTGTCCTTCGTCTTATTAAGATGGTAATTGATAATGGTCATAAAAATGAAATTTGGGTAGGTATGTGTGGAGAAATGGCTGGAGACAAGAGAATGATTCCTATATTATTAGGATTCGGTCTTGATGAGTTTAGTATGAGTGCAAGCTCTATTTTACCAGCAAGAAATTTAATTAGGTCATTAAGCTATAGCCAAATGAAGGACTTTAGTGATAAAATATTAGGGATGGCTACAGCGCAAGAAATAGAAAGTTATATAGAGGAAACTTTCAGAAAATAATAAAGGGAAAGGAGGGTAATAATGAAAAATATAACTCTAGATTATTCTAAATCAGGTATTAAAGCACATGAAACAGAGTATTTAAAAGAGCAAGTAAAGGTAGCTCATAAAATGCTTCATGAAAAAACTGGTCCAGGAAATGACTTCTTAGGATGGGTTGATTATCCAGTTAACTATGATAAAGATGAGTTCGAAAGAGTTAAAAAGGCAGCTGAGAAGATTAAAAATGATTCTGAGGTATTAATTGTAGTTGGAATCGGTGGATCTTATTTAGGAGCAAAAGCTGCTATAGAAGCCTTATCCCACTCTTTTTATAATATGCTTTCAAAAGAACAAAGAAAAACTCCAGAAATTTATTTTGCTGGAAACAATATAAGTTCTACTTATTTAAGACACCTTTTACAGGTAATAGAAAATAAGGACGTTAGTGTTAATGTGATCTCCAAATCTGGAACTACTACAGAACCGGCTATTGCATTTAGAGTTCTTAAAAAGTATATGGAAGAAAAGTACGGAAAAGAAGAAGCTAAAAATAGAATTTATGCTACAACAGATAGCACTAAGGGAGCACTTAGACAATTAGCTACTGGGGAAGGTTATGAGACCTTCGTAATTCCAGACGATGTAGGTGGAAGATTTTCCATATTTACACCAGTAGGAATGTTACCTATTGCAGCTGCTGGAATTGACATTGAGAAAATGATGGAAGGTGCTAAGGCCGCAAGGGAAGAGTATAATAATGATAATTTAGATGAAAACTATTGTTATCAATATGCAGTTGTTAGAAATGCCCTTCACAGAGCTGGTAAAGACATAGAGTTACTAGTTAACTATGAACCATCTCTTCACTATGTTTCTGAATGGTGGAAGCAATTATATGGTGAAAGTGAAGGAAAGGATAACAAGGGCATATTCCCAGCATCAGTAGACTTTTCAGCAGATTTACATTCTATGGGTCAATATATTCAAGATGGAAAAAGACATTTATTCGAAACCGTATTGAATGTAGAAACTCCAGAGCTTGAGATGGAAGTTGAAGCTAATGAAGAAAACTTAGATGGCCTAAACTATCTAGCAGGTAAGACTATAGACTTTGTGAACAAGAAAGCCTTTGAGGGAACATTACTTGCCCACTTAGATGGTGGAGTACCAAATATTATAATTAATATACCTGAAATGAGTGAATACTATTTTGGTAAATTAATCTACTTCTTTGAAAAGGCCTGTGGATTAAGTGGATACATATTAGGTGTAAATCCATTCGATCAGCCAGGAGTAGAAAGCTATAAGAAAAACATGTTTGCATTACTTGGTAAGCCAGGTTTTGAAGACTTAAGAGAAGAATTATTAAAGAGAATATAAAGGCGGTGTCAAAATGTTAGTATCAGGAAAATCTATACTTCAGCATGCACACGAAAATGGATATGCTGTAGGAGCATTTAACGTAAATAACATGGAACAAGTTCAGGCAATTATTGGAGCTGCAGAAGAAACTCAATCTCCAGTAATTATTCAAGCAAGTCAAGGTGGACTTAAGTATGCAGGTGTTGAGATAATTTCTGCAATGGCTAAGACTCTTGCTGAAAACACTACAGTACCAGTGGCTATTCACTTAGACCATGGAACTGACTTTACTCAAATTATGAAGTGTCTAAGAAATGGATTTACTTCTGTTATGATCGATGCTTCTCACTATGAATTAGATGAAAACATCAGAAGAACTAAGCAAATCGTTGAAATGGCTAAAGCTGTTGGAGTTTCTGTAGAAGCAGAACTTGGAAAAATCGGTGGAGTAGAAGATGATATTGCTGTAGACGAAAAGGATGCTACATACACAGATCCAGATGAGGCTGCTAAGTTTGTTTCTGAAACTGAAGTTGACTATTTAGCAATCGCTGTAGGAACAGCTCATGGACCATACAAGGGAGAGCCAAAATTAGACTTTGATAGAATTAAAGTTATCAAAGAAAGATTAAATATGCCTCTAGTATTACACGGTTCATCTGGAGTTCCAGAAGAAAGTATTAGAAAAGCTGTATCTTTAGGAATCAACAAGATCAACATTGATACAGACATTAGACAAGCATTCCATAGAGCAGTTAAAAAATTCGTAGCTGAAAACCCAGATGTTTACGATCCAAGAAAGATTGTAGGACCTGCAAGAGACGCTATGAAAGAAGTAATCAAAACTAAAATGGAAATGTTCGGTTCAACTGGAAAAGCGTGGAGATAATATAAAAAGAGTTCCTGATTTACATCAGGAACTCTTTTATTTTTCAAATTTATCTTTATATGATTTTCACTTGATTAGGATAACAGTGTTTGAATTGCTGAAACTAGACTAGTAGTACCTAGAACGATTGTAATACCAGAAATTACAATACCAACAATTTTTATAAAAAGTGAATTTGTAAAGTCTCCTAGGATTTTTTTGCTACTTGTTGCATAGACAAGGTAAATTACTACAACCGGTAAAATGATTCCATTTAATGCTTGTGCTAATACGATAATTGTTAAGGGGTTGAAACCTGTTGCAGACACAAAGATTCCTAATACTAAAATTCCAATATTAACGGTCATAAATCGCTTGTCTTTTTTACTATATTGCCAACCGAATAAACCTGCTAATACATAAGATGCTCCAAGTGGGGTTACAACAGCAGAAGATAAGCCAGCTGCCACAAGTGCGATACTTAAAAATATTTTTGCTGATGAGCCAAGTAACGGTTCTAATTGAATGGATAAATCAGCTGCAGATTTTACTGTAAAACCATGCATTACTGTTGCTGCAGTGATCATTATTGCTGCAGTAATTAAACCACCAACACTAATGGATAAATAGATATCCCATTTTGAAAGTTCAAGCTTATCTGTACTATCGAATGAATTCTTAGCTGAAATAGCATGAATAAAGAAATTGTATGGGACAATTGTTGTTCCAATTAAGGCAATACATAGCATTAAACCATTTTCAGGAACTACTGGCATAAGCCCTTTTACCACTGCACCTAAATCTGGTTTTACAATAACCATGGTGAGGACAAATATAGCGGCCATGAGCGCAACTAGGAATGTTAATAATTTTTCTAACCAACGAATAGAGCCACGAGTAATTATTAATAAAATAACGACTCCCATAATAGGCCCTAAAATTCTATTTGAAATTCCCGTAATAGTTGATAAGCCAATGGCGGTACCTGTTAAGTCACCACCCATATAAGCAACACAACCTAAAGTGATGGAACTTCCAACTAAAAAGACACTAAGTCCTTTCAAAATAGGGTTATCGAATTGCTTTTTTATGGCTTCACTTAAGCCTTCCTTTGTAACAATACCTAATCGAGCAGCCATCTCTTGTAAGACAATTGTTGCAATGATTGAAAATACTATGGTCCAAAGTAATGAGTAACCAAAAGTAGTACCAGTTCTTGTTGCAGTTGTAACTGTACCTGGTCCTACGAATGAGGCAGTAATCATTGCTCCCGGTCCAATGGCCTTAATTTTATCTTTCCATGTATATTTTACTTTTACATTTGAACTATTCATTGAAATATTCCCCCTTTTTAATCATGATCAAGTATAAACTGGTAAATGGAATAATTGCTTGTGATTACATTTATATCTAACATATTTTCTAGATCTTTCCTGATTTCCATTGCACGAAGATTCGTACATGATACAAAGCATAGATCTGTTTCTATTTGTTTAAGATGATTTTTGTGACTATGGATAAAATCATATATAGCACTTGGCTCAACTTTACAAATATCCAAGTCATTAATTAAGTCAAGTCCATTTGAATAAACAATATTGACACCAAAATCTTTTAAACTATTAATCATAAATTGATTGACAGAGTCAGTGTATGGTGTAAAGAGGGCAATTCTTTTAGCTTGGAGCTTTTTTATTTGTCTTAATACGGCCCCAAGTGCTGAAATGGATTTACAACCGAATTCATTTGATAATTGTTGTTCAATTCTTTTCAATCCTGTGGCACCATAAACTGCCGATGCAGATGTACAGCCGAATACTGAAGTATCAAATGTAGTAATATTTTTTAAGTACTGAATGCCTTTAGGAAAATCTATATCTACCATTTTTTTTTCTGCAGCTTCACTTACATCATTAAGCCATATTCTTTGTGTATGAAGTGTGTAATGATCAGGTAAGTACTTTTGTAAATCTGTTTCTAATGTTATATCCGTGTGGGGAATAAGTAAAGCAATCCTCTTTTTCTCCAAAATAATACCTCCAAACAATACGGGATCGATTCTGATTATTCAGAAAATTTGAATTGAAAAAATACATAGATGATTTAAGTATATTTTCATAAAAAGTAAATAATCTCAGAATACCCTAATGTTATAAAAATTGTAATTATGCATGAAACACCATGGATGGAAGATTTATTACGCATATTGTATGATAAGAGATGAAGCACTCATGCAAGAATATTTTTATAAAATAGCTTAGGGTATTCTTTTCATATTTTAATGTGTGTAAATTCAGTGTAATAGTCTTTTTTAAAATGTCTATAGTTTTTATTTGAAATGTTTGTATTTAGCTAATCCACTTAAGGTATAAAGTGTCATCCAAACTGCTGCGTGGCTGGATACATTATTACTATCTGTTGGCGGATATACTTCTACAAAGTCAAATCCGTCAATGCCTTTAGATGCTACTACATGAAGAAATTTTGCAAGCTCATAGGATGTAAGGCCGCAAAGGTCTGGTGGGCCACCAGGATTAAAGGCAACATCAAGAATGTCACTGCAAACAGTTACATATACTGCTTCTGTATCTTTCTTTGCAATTTCTAAAGATTTCTCTATAACATAATCTATTCCCTTCTCTTTAATTTCAAAACTTGTGATTAACGTAGCGCCTGTGTCATTTATAGCTTTCATACCTAAAGGATTGTTTCTAGGACCTCTTACACCTACATGAACGATATTTTTAGTATCTATCCCTTCGATTTCATAGGCTCTGTGTAGAGGAGAACATCTTGCATATTTGCTGTCACCAAAGGTATCCATATTATCAAAATGTGAATCAAGATGAATGATTCCTATTTTGCCATTATGTTTTTTTGCTAAAGCCTTTATAATTGGGTATGCAACGGAATGGTCCCCTCCAAATGTTACAGGAAATGCTCCTGCGTTTATTATTTCTTCAGCTTTTGTCTCGATATTGTTCAGTGTTTCTTCAATATTCCCGCTATTTATAGCTACATCTCCATAATCAGCACCAGAAAAATAATCAAATACATCTAAATTGAATTCTGGTAAATATCCTCCATATCTCACAGATGCCGCTCTAATGGACTTTGTTGCCAATTCACATCCGGAATAAGATCCCCAGGTACATATTCCTTCCCAAGGAGCTCCCATAAAGACAATATCATAATTTCTAAGCTCTTTTTCATCGTTTAGTTTTGGAAGACCCATAAAAGTTGGTGTTCCACTATAAATTTCAGGGATAACTCTGTCTTTTACATAGCATACAGGCTTATTTTCCATAAAATATACCTCCTCATTTTTAATTGGTAAATAAGATAATAAGAAAAATTATTAATATACGGACAATGTTTTATGTATGACAATATAGAACTTGATTTGATAATATAATATTAACACGAGGAGGAAAAATAAGTCAACAAAAATACAGAAAATTATAAAAATTAAAAATGGAATATGGTAATATGAAATAAAACCCTGTTGATGTTATGGTCACATGATAAAATATTCAAGGGGCACAGGTTGGAGAAAGATCCTATCGGTTTTACTATTTAAGGTATTTGTATTTCCACATACTATGTGAGGAAAATATTAACAAAGAAGAGACAGATTCATTTTCAACTATAACAGTGAATCATAGGTAGAGTTTTGTAAAAGGCATTATATGACTATTGAATAGATGCTATAATGTTATTATCTTAAGAATGAAAACTATGATTCGATAAAATCTAGAAAGGATGCAATCTAAATGATAAGTTCAAAAAGCAGTAATCCAAGAGTAATACAATCCATCCAAAGAGCCCTAGATATAATTGATTGCTTTACTAAATCAGATACAGAGTTGTCTTTAAATGAGATAAGTAAAGGATTGGGTTTAAACAAGAGTACCGCACATGGGATTATCAATACTTTACATATTAATGGATATATTGAACAAAATTCTGAAAGTGGGAAATATATGTTAGGGAAGAAATTTATGATGAAGGGCTTGTTGGTATCAGATAGCATTGCAGTAAGACTCAAGGATATTGGCATACAGTATCTTAAAATATTAACAGAAAAATATAGCAGTACCACCCATCTATTCTCTTATAAGAACAAGGTACTTTCATTTGTAGAAAAGATAACACCAAGCAATGCTTATTACATCGTTAGCTCTGTAATAGGCAAAGAAATGCCTTTACATGCTACGGCATCTGGCAAAATAGTTTTAGCACATATGACAGAAAGTGAATTAGAAAATTATCTTCAAGGGGAAAGCTTAACAAAGTTTACGGAAAAGACTTTGGTGGATATAGATAGATTAAAGGAAGAGTTAGAAAGAATTATAAGTACTGAGTATTGTATAGAAGATGAAGAAGTAGAGTCAGGTGTATTTTCAATTTCTGCACCCATATATGATAATCATAAAGTTTTCATTGGGACGATCAGTTTGACGGCACCCGTTGGAAGAGTAAAAGATATGACTCAAGAAATAGTAATGGATATGAAAAATAGTAGTAAAAAGATAACAGAAGAATTATTTAATTTATAGCAATTTGATAATGTAGGATTGAATTCGACTGTTGCAAATAAATTTTGAATGGTATATCATGTAGATAATTCATTTAAATATTCAAGTGAAAGGATGAGAGATACACTATGAAAGATTTATTGGATGCAATTGTTGAAAACAATAGACATTGGACACAATATGGAAATGTTGCAACCTATATACCAGAATTATCTAAGGGCAATGCTCATGCACTAGGTGTTTATGTTTATGATGTAGATGGAAATGAATATTCTTCAGGAGATTATGATGTGAAGTTTACCATACAAAGCGTTTCAAAGATTGTTTCTTTTATGTGTGCACTCATGGATAATAACTTTGAAAAACTTTGTACAAAAATTAGCGTAGCACCTACACATGATGGCTTCAATTCCATTGTAAATCTTGAAACTAAAAACTCACATAAACCCCTTAACCCTATGATCAATTCAGGTGCCATTGCTACAATTTCCATGGTAAAAGGGGATACTCCTGAGGATAAGTTTAATAGAATTTTAGATTTCATGAAGAAAATTACAAATAACCCCAATATAAATATTAATCATGACGTTTATCATTCTGAAAAAAATACAGGGGATAGGAATAGAGCACTTGCTTATTTTATGAAAAGTACAAGGATTATTGGGGATGATGTGGAATGGATATTAGATGTATATTTTAAACTTTGTTCCATGGAGGTAACATGTAAGGATATAGCTTATATTGGTGCTTTGCTTGCAAATGACGGTGTGTTGCCCTTTAATGGGGAAAGGGTAACGACAAAAGATATTTGTAAAATAGTAAAGGCGGTTATGACTACCTGCGGAATGTATGATGGCTCAGGTGAATTTGCAGTAAGTGTTGGAGTACCTGCAAAAAGCGGTGTTGGTGGAGGTATTGTTGCTGTTGTGCCTAAAAAAATGGGTATAGGGGTTGTAGGCCCTGCATTAGATAAAAAAGGTAATAGTATTGGTGGTATTCAGATTTTAAAAGATTTATCCAATAGGCTGGATCTAAGTATTTTTTAGGAAAAATCAATCGTAAAATGAGATTAAACAATACAAGTATAGGTGAAAATTAAACCTCTTGAGAAAAATATATATCCTTGAGAGGTTTTATATTGTTATTAAAAATTGAAAATCTGTGATTGGTAAATAAGAAATTTAACATAAGCTTTGTACATTTAATCATATATATAAGTGTACAAAGCTTATTTAATTGGAAAAATAAATATAAGAAAACTAGAAAAGCAAAAGGAGGGTAAATATGAATATACATGAGTTTAAAAAAGCCCTATCTAATTCTTGTGAAGTGTTAAAAGAAAATGTAGATTATTTATACCAATTAGATTCTGCCACAGGGGATGGAGATTATGGAGTTACTATAGGTAAGATAGTGAAGGCTATAGAAGAAACTAGTAAAGAGGATATTAAATACTACTCTGATCTATTTGAACAAATAGGATGGAACATAATGGGGGTGCGTAGTGGTTCAGCAGGGCCCCTTTGGGCATCACTTTTTTTAGGATTTTCTAAAGGGGCAGGTAAAAAGGAGGAACTCAATTTAGATGATACGAAGAAGCTATTTCAATGTGGATTAGATGAGTTGAATCACATATTAAGAGTAAAGGTCGGAGATAAGACTATGATGGATAGCTTAATCCCAGCCGTAGAAGCCATATTAAAGGAAGAAGAATCTGTATTTAACGCCCTTGAGAGAGGCGCTAAAGCAGCCCAAAATGGAGCTGACAGCACAATTAATTTAGTAGCTAAATATGGTAGGACTAAAAATCTTAGAGAAAAGAGCCTAGGCTATAAGGACCCAGGAGCAGTATCTATAGCTTTATTCTTTGAGGGGTTGGTAATAGGATTAAGTTAATATGTCTATATAATTCAATACAAATGGAATGTATATAAATTAGAGGTATATTATATTTGTATTGATGGAATCTAAATAAAAAGAGCCGATTGAGTCTATTTTAGGATATTGACTCAATCGGCTTTATTTATTTATGCTCCCTGCTGAGTTTTAGCTAAGACAATTTCACGGATACAAACTGTTTGAGGTTGAGAGTAAGCATAGAATATGGCATTAGCTATGTCTTCTGGAAATATTCCACCTTCAATAGTCTTTTTCCAATCTTCATATCCACCTTTAATTGTATCACTAGTAGTGTGGCTTAATAACTCAGTTTCCACAACACCTGGTGCAATGGTAGTCATTCTAACATTATATGGAGCTATTTCTTCTCTGATAGTTTCAGTTAATCCATGAACCCCAAATTTTGTAGCGCAATAAGCTGCATGATCTGCGAAAGACTTTCTTCCTGCAATTGAACTTATATTTACAATAGTTCCTTCGTTTCTCTTAATCATAGAATCAAGTACACACTTAATTCCGTTTAATACACCTAATACATTAACATCTAACATTTTCTTCCACTCAATAGGATCTTGAGTTTGTATATTTCCAAGTAACATTACTCCTGCATTATTTACAATACAATCTACTGATCCGAATTTTTCTTCAGCTTCATTAATAGCAGACTTAAAAGATTCTATATCTGTTACGTCCACTCTTCTACACATGGAATTTGGTAAATTTAATTCTTCTAGTCTTTCTAATCTTCTAGCTAATAATAATACTGGATGGCCTGCTTCTGAGAACTTAATGGCTGTAGCTCTTCCAATTCCTGAACTTGCTCCTGTAATAACAACTAATTTTTTCATTTTGAAATCCTCCTATATATTCAATTCATATTATTTTCATTTTTGAGATGTTTACATTATAATAGACATAAGGAGTGTTTGTTAAGTATGCACTTTTTATGAACATAGTAACTAAAAGGTAACTATGGAGGAGGTTTTTCATGAAAAAAAAGGTAGTTTGTGAGATGGAAGTCACTGTAGATATAATGGGTGGAAAATATAAGGCCATAATTTTATATGTCCTAGGAGAAGAAGGGACAAAAAGATTTGGAGAACTAAAATCTTTCATTTGTAATGTGTCTCATAAAACCTTGACTAATCAATTGAGGGAGCTAGAAGATAATGGTTTAGTTCAGAGAAAAGTATATCCAGAGGTACCTCCTAGAGTGGAATACAGCTTAACAGAAAAGGGAAAGACCTTAATGCCCATACTAGAAGCCATGTGTGAATGGGGAGAGAAAAACATGGGAGACAAATATGAGCTTATAAATCCATTGTGTGAATAAGGCATATTCAAATAAATAACTAGTCAGTATACTCGTCTATTTTACAAACTGCTTCATCCTTGGAACCTACTGATAGGGTCTACTATCAGCAGAGCCCAACTCTTGGCATTTTGAAAAATATACGTCGCATCTTTGACTTGTTATTTATTTTCATATGCCTAAAAGGCAGAGAACTAATCTCTGCCTTTTGGTAGTTTTATATTAAAGGTTACATATTCATTTTTAGATTCGGCCCAGATAGTTCCACCGTGTAGCTCCACTATGCTTTTACATATACTAAGACCTAAGCCGCTACCACCTTTAGAGCTATTTCGGGATTTTTCTAACCTATAGAATCTATCAAAAATTTTAGTTAGTTCATTAGAATCAATAGTATCTGCTTTGTTAGTGACAGATAAAAGAACATGGTTCATATCATTATATAATTTTATATGGACTATACTAGGTTTGATACTGTATTTTATACTATTGGATATGAGATTTTCAAAAACTCTAACCATTTTATCTCCATCTAGTTTCACTATAACAGGCTCATTTGGAACAAGTAAATTTAAAGTCACATTATTATTATCTGCCATAACAATCATCTCATCAACTAATTGTTTTAGCATACCATTTAATCTTATGGGAGATTCATTAAGGACAATTCCCTTATTGTTCAATTTTGTATATTCAAATAAATCATCTATTAATACTTTTAATTTTTCAGCCCTGTTAAAGGCAATAGTTGAATATTCCTTTAATTCTTCTTCATTTGAATATTTGCCATCTTTAACTAAGTTCAAGTAACCTATAATAGAAGTCAGTGGAGTACGTAAATCGTGAGATACATTTGTGATTAACTGGTTCTTAGTTATTTCCGCTTCTCTTTCCTTTGCTATTTTTATTTTTAGTTCTGATTCCATATGGTTTATATTTTGGGCAAGGAGGGCTAGTTCATTACCTCCCCTTACAGGAACTTTATAATCTAAATCTCCTTTTGCTATTTCTATAAGACCACTAGATATTTCTTCTACATAGGATACGGCCTTTTTAGTCAAAAATAAAAATAGAGTTATAAATGTAATAATACCTACTAAAAGTCCTGCACCTAATATATTTTCAGAATACTTATATTTAACTTCGGGAGTTGGTATGGAACTTACTATTAAATAAGTTTTTTCATCTTTAAAATTGATGGGGTAGAAGGTATAAAATACTTTTCGTTGATACAATGAAGTATCTATCCTAGAATGAAGTATATCTCGTATTAATTTGTGTATGTCTACTTTTATAGAAGGATTATCTCCAACAGACATCAAAATGTTTCCATCTAAATCTGTAATCATAATATTTAAGTTATAGTTCATATTATATTTATTAATTATTTCTTCTATACCTATTTTATTTTCTAAAGAAAAATTACTATTTGCTAATTCAGAAGAAACATTTGTAGATAGCCTATCTATATAGTTCATACTATTTGTATAGTCAATATAAGTAATTCTACCAAAGTCATTATACTTAAGAACTTTAACTGTAAATGCAACTGAAATAATGGACATTATTATGCATATGCCTGTTATGGCTAACAATTGTAGTCTTAAGTATGATTTGAAATTTTTTGTAGTAGAATTATACTTATTTACTAAGGAGGAGGCTAGAGTATTTTTTTTATCCTTCAACTTTGTAGCCTACTCCCCATATAGTCTTTAAATACCTTGGACTTCTAGGATTTTCCTCAATCTTTTCACGAATCTTTCTTATATGAACCATTACTGTATTATCCGATTCGAAAAAACTTTCTCCCCATACGGATTCATATATTTTTTCTATACTAAAGACTACTCCCTTATTTTCAGCTAATAATTTTAAAATATTAAATTCTCTAGGTGTTAATTTTACTTTTTCACCTTTTACAGTAACTTCATGGGTACTTGTGTTTATTGATAAATCATCTATTTCTATTAAATCATTTTCCATATATTTAGAATTGAATTGTTTATATCTCCTTAGTTGGGATTTTACACGAGCCATTAACTCTAATGGATTAAAGGGCTTAGTCATATAATCGTCAGCTCCAATAGTTAATCCTAATATTTTATCCGTGTCATCGCCTTTGGCAGATAAGATTATTATAGGTATATTCTTACTTTTTCTAATTTCTATACATGCAGATATTCCGTCCATATTAGGCATCATCACATCTAATATTATAAGATCTATCTTTGAATTATTAAGTATATCTAAAGCTTGTTGACCATCAGAAGCTAAGACAGTATCGTAACCTTCTCCTTTGAGATATATACTAACTAGGTCTCTAATTTCTTTTTCATCATCAACAACTAGTATAAGTTCATTTTCCATAATACACACTCCTTTAAGTTGCACCTTATACGATGACTAATAATTCTAATATTCTCTCTTTTGCAAGTGAGAGTAAAGAATTGTAAAGTCCCTGGATTGGTTCAGTTAAAATTCAGGTGGAATAAAAACTCCATTTGAATTAAGTTTCACCTTATTAGATAGTTTCATACTATCCATGTGTTTTTAACATAAAAGTTTTTATAAGAACTACTAACTAACCGTCTTTATTTATGATTAATTTTAACATTTTGTTAACCATTTTAGGCCTTATGATTTTCTTAATATTTATGTTCTTTAGAAGGCAAAATTTTATTGTACAACAAACTAAATATTATCATAGTAAAAGGAATTATAAAAGGAAAGGAAGAAAATTGTAAATAAGATCTATTTACATAACTATTCTCATCCATAAAATGGTAAAATATAAATCGGGCTGTATTTTAAAGTAAGTGGTAAAATGAAATTAGGAGATTATATTGTGGGGGGCTTATATGAGAAAGGAACTTAATAGACATGTATCTATAATCAGTTTCGGAATTATAGTTTGGGTAGCATTATTGAGTATTAATATAAACTTGATGGATATTACTTACATAATAATAGGACAAGATACTGTAAATACTGTAGGGGAAATTATAGGTTTTGAAGATAAGGTTAATTTCATGGGAGATGAAACTTATATAAAAAGGGCTCCACTTATAAAATTTGTAGATGAAAATAATGTGGCCAGAATATTTAAAGGAAAGTTTCAGTATAATAGCCTATACGGTGTAGGTGAGAACGTAAAATTGATTTATTCTAAAGATAACAAGGAACTGGTCATTATAAATTCTTATAAGGAGTATGTGGTGAATATAGTAAATATCCTTACTTTAATATTGGTAATGATTACAGTTCTTACTCCTGCTAGAATTAAAAAGAAATCTAAATAAATTATAAAAGAAGGTGTCTTTCAATAAAAGGCACTTTTTTTATTGACTATATGATAAAAAGGGTGTATCATTAAATTAACATATGAGCAATTGTTCACATGTTATAAAAATAAATATAATAAAGCCACATAGGGAGGTTTTGAAAATGAATGAAAAACATACACATAATCAAGGATGTTGTTGTCATGGACATGATGAGCATAAAAATCATGAAGAACATAAAGGTGTAGATACATGTAATACTAAAACTAAGTGTGAAGAAGATGAGGATGAATCCCATCAGCATAAGGAAGTTGGGTGTTGTGGCCAGGTCCATCATAATGACCATGAAGAACATGAGGGCAATGACCATTGTTGTGGACACGAGCATATAGAAAATGAAATAAATAATACTGTAAAACAAACAGCTGCTTCAATAAGTAGCGATTATATGATAAAAGAATTTTTAGTAAAGGGATTACACTGTGGATCTTGTGCAGCTAAGATAGAAGATAAAGCAGGGAAATTAAGTAATGTAAACAGAGTAATTATGAATTTTGCCACTTCTACGTTAACTATAGAAGGTAGTAAAAAACATATGGATTCTATAGTAGATGAAGTAAAAATTATAGTAGACCAAGTGGAGCCTGGAACAATAGTAACAGAAAAAAATCATACAAGTAATAAAGATATAGATAAGAAGGAGATCGAAGAAGATACTTCAAATAAGTCACGCCTTTATAGAATGGCTTTAGGAATATTAGTATTCTTAGGGGCATTATATTTTAAAGAAGAACCTTTTAGTTTACCCCTATTCATAATAAGTTACTTTGCTATAGGAAAGGACATCATATTAAAATCAGTAAAAAACATATTACGTGGAGAATTATTTGATGAAAACTTCCTAATGACTATAGCCACAGTGGCAGCCTTTGCCATAGGAGAATATCCAGAAGCTATAATGGTTGTACTGTTATATGAAGTAGGAGAATACTTCCAAGAAAGGGCAGTAGAATCTTCTAGAAAATCCATAGCAGATCTTATGGACATAAGACCTGATTATGCAAATTTACAAGTGGGAGATGATTTGAAAAAAGTTTCACCTTACGATGTTAATAGGGGAGATATAATAGTAGTAAAACCTGGGGAGAAAGTACCATTAGATGGTGAAATAATAGAAGGATCATCTTCTTTAGATACAGCAGCTTTAACTGGAGAATCAGCCTTAAGAGATGTAACAAAAGGGGATGAAATCATAAGTGGTTTCATCAACATAAATGGAGTTCTTACTATAAAAGTTACTAAAAATTTTAAAGAATCAGCCGTGTCTAAAATATTAGATTTAGTTGAAAATGCCAGCGGTAAAAAAGCCAAAACAGAAAAGAGAATAACTAAATTTGCTAAATACTATACTCCTGTAATAATAATAGCTGCTACTATGACTGCTTTATTGCCACCACTTTTAATGGAAGGTCAAAGTTTTGATACATGGATTTATAAGGCGGCTATATTCCTAGTAATCTCTTGTCCTTGTGCCCTAGTAATATCTGTACCAATGGGATACTTTGCAGGACTGGGAGCTTCTTCTAAAAATGGTATTCTAGTTAAGGGTGGAAATTATCTAGAGGCATTGACTGAAATAGATACGGTAGTATTTGATAAGACAGGAACCTTAACTAAGGGAAACTTTACGGTAGATAAAATAGTAGGTGTTAATGGGACTTCAAAGGATGAATTATTAAAATATACATCCTACGTTGAAAGTTTCTCAAACCATCCGATTGCCCTATCTATAATTAAGGAATATGAAGGGGCAATAGATAAAAAGCTAGTTAAAGAATATAAAGATGTGACGGGTAAAGGTGTTATGGCTCTAGTAGATGGAGTGAGTGTAGCCAGTGGTAATAAAAGACTCATGGAGCAATTTAAAGTAGAATGTGGTCCTGTAAAAGAAGTAGGAACTATAGTATATACGGCCATAGATGGAAAATACGCAGGTTATATAATAATAAAGGATGAAGTTAAGAAAGATTCTAAAGAGGCCATAAGAAAACTTAAAGACAATAATATAAAGAAAGTAGTCATGCTTACTGGTGATAAGAAAGAAGTAGCTGACTTAGTAGGAAAAGACTTAAATATTGATAGGGTATATTCAGAACTTTTACCTCAAAATAAAGTGGAAAAGGTAGAAGAATTATATAATGAAAATATTAAAGGCTTAGCCTTCGTAGGTGATGGTATAAATGATGCTCCTGTATTGGCAAGAGCTAACGTGGGAGTTGCCATGGGTGGTGTTGGTTCTGATGCGGCCATAGAAGCTGCCGATGTGGTAATAATGAATGATGAACCATCTAAACTGGCCACAGCTATTAAAATAGCCAAGAGAACTAAGGAAATAGTAAATATGAATATAGGTATGTCTATAGGTATAAAATTATTAGTGTTCGTATTAACATTTATGAATTTAGGTAGCATGTGGTTAGCCATATTTGCCGATATGGGTGTGTCCACATTAGCTGTAATGAATTCCATGAGAATATTAAAAGAATAAAATCATAAAATTAAGGGATGGTTATAATTAACCATCCCTTAATCAATCGGTATATTAACTATTATTTTAGTTCCCTTATTATACTCAGATTCAACTTTGATAGTGAATCCATGGGCATCTAATATGGATTTTGTTATATAAAGGCCTAATCCATACCCCTTTTTATCTATGGTGTTGGCCCTGTAGAACATATTGAATATTTTCTTCATGTGTTCTTTTTTTATGCCCGTTCCATCATCTTCTATAATCCATGTCATATGATTGTTTATCCTTTTAAAGGATTGAACTATGGTACCACCTTCATTTGTGTACTTTATGGCATTACTTATGAGGTTACTCCAAACTCTTTTCATTTTAGAATCATCTATAAATATGGTATCCTTTGATTCAATAAAAGAATCCTTAATGAAGATTAGATTTCTTGATCGATTATCTAATAATATTTTTGTCTCAAGTTCAATATTGTCTATGAAATCTCTTATGGTTACCCTTTTCCTTCTTAAAGAAGGTGTATTATATACTTCGTAAGATGTATCTAGTACATCATGAACTATAGTTTCTATGTTAGATACATTGTCTATTATGCCATTTAAAAACTGCTTTCTAACTTCCTTAGGAAGTTCCACATGATCCTCTAATCCCCTGGAATACCCCTTAATTAAAGTTAAAGGAGTTCTAATATCGTGGGATAATTTTGAAATGAAATCCAGGGTTTGGCTTTGGGTCTCATCTATTTCATTTATTAAATTATTAGCTCTTTTTTGGAGAATCTTACTTTCCTTTTCAAATTTATATATCCCCTTTAAAAAGTGTCCCTTTAAAGTTAATAGGGAGTTTCTTAAATTGCCTATTTCACTAGGTTCCTTAGTATAATTATGAGGAATAGTTTCTTCTCTTAAATCATCTATAGTGTTTTGAAGATTGGATTTAAAGGAAGAAGTTCCATCTACTAATGTATTCATGGAGTTAGTCATGGCCACAATGGGCATGGAAATCTTGTCAGATAAATATTTACCTAGAAATATGGCAGTTAAGATTAGTAGAATACCAAACATAATAATATAACCAGACAATTGGATAGACTTTTCATAGATTTCCTTATCCTTTAAAATAGCTACTATCTTCCAGTTTTTTCTCTCCATAGTTTTTCCTATCATAAAAACCCTTTCACCATCTATTTCTATATGATGTCCCTTATATTCCTTTGAACCTATTAAATGGGAATACTTAAATTTCTTAAATATTTTATTTGTATCAGGGTGGGATAGAATGAGATTATTAGAATCTACGACTATATAATAGCCTGTTTCACCTAAAGAGAAATTTTCAATAAATGTGGAGAAATATTTAGCTTTTACAGCTATTCCTGCATAGCCTTGAACCTGTCCCTTACTATTGAATACTGGAGTTAATGTATTTACTATATTATCTCCATCTGATCTTGCTATGAGAATATCGCTAATGGCTGTATTATCACTAATTTTAGCCCTTTTAAAGTAGGGTCTTGTAGATAAATCTATTCTTCTAGCAGATTCAACTAAGGTGGCTATAATTATTCCATCCTTATTTAAAAGGAATAAATCCTTATAGAATGGATAGTTAGTGTTCATGGCCTTCATTTTTTTATCTAGATAGGCTTCGACTGTTTCCTGAGAAACTTCTTTATTATAAAACTCTTGAACTAAAAAGTCCTTAGATAGTTCTTCTGCTTCTATTTTGTTTATTTCTGTAAGAAAGTATATATTTTCTTGTGCCCTATCTAGTTGGGCCATCATGAGGGTTTCAGCTTCACTATTCAACATTTTTTCAGAACGAAAATATATGACAGAAGATAGGATAATAAGCATAATTACAGTAAAGCTACATATATACACAGTAATCTTTTTCTTTAAGGACATGGATACACCACCTTTAAAATGAAAAATAAAAATAAGGACATGAATTTCATATCCTTATTTTAACACAATGTATTAATGTACTATAGGAACATAAATGCTGTAAGGGCTGCTAGAATTAAAGTGAATATGGTTCTTTCAATCCAAACAATAATTATTTCCGTAATGGAGATAGGTATTTCTGTAGACATGATACATGGAATAGATGCAGAGAAAAATAATACAGCTGAAACGGATACTACTCCAATTACATACTTAGAAATAAGTGGTGCAGATTTGGCAATTAATGCAGGTAAAAACATTTCTGCAATCTCAACAGCTGATGCTTTAGCTACTAACATAGGCTCTGGAATTTTAAGTAATAGTGTAACTGGGTAGAAAATATAACCTAATACATCAAAGATAGGTGTATATTTAGCTAATATTAATCCAAGTAACCCTATGGATAGTATGGATGGTAGTATACCCATAGTCATGATAAATCCATCTTTTAAATTATCTACAATGTTTTTTCCAATGGATTCAGATTTAGAAGCAGCAGTTAAACCTTCATTTAAAGCATTTTCAAAGATGTTTCCTTCTAATCTTACTTCACCATCTCCAGATTCTGTTATATAAGTATCTTCCTTCTTTGAAAGGGGATATATTCTAACTGTTAATGCTGTTACTATGAAAGTTATAACTAATGTGGACCAGAAATAAAAGTTCCACATATCCATAAGACCTAAGGTCTTAGCTACGATAATCATAAAAGTTGCTGAAACTGTGGAAAATCCTGTAGCTATTATGGATGCTTCCTTTATAGTATACTTACCTTCTTTAAATACTCTATTAGTTATTAAAAGGCCTATGGAATAACTTCCTACAAAGGATGCAACTGCATCTATGGCAGATCTACCAGGGGTCTTCCATATAGGTTTCATAACAGGTTGCATTAAAATTCCTATAAACTCAAGTAATCCATATCCAACTAAAAAGGCTAAGAAAGCAGAACCCACAGGAACTATTAGTCCAACAGATATTACTAATTTATCATATAAAAATGGTACCATATCCTTTGTGAATAACCACTCAGGACCTGTGTTTGTAATAGCTAAGAAGGCCACGAAAACTCCTACTATTTTAAACAATGAAAATATAGTAGTAACCATATCTTTGTTCCACGTTTTTTTATAAAAAGGATATATTCCTCCTAATATGATAACTACTAGAGCATAATATTTAGTAAAGGAACCTAAAAGGATTTTAATACCTGTAACCACATGATCTAGAGGAATAGTACTCTTGCCCCCTATTGTAATAGGAATAAAAAACATAAAAATTCCGATGGCACTTAAGAATATAAATTTTAAAATATCTACAGAATTTCTTGTGTTAGCTCTTGTATTGTCCATTTTATACCTCCCATAATTTTATTATTCAGTCGACTGTTTATGTTATTCATTATAATAGGTTGTATTAGAAAACTTAGAAAATTCATTATATTTATATGGAATTGTTATAATATTGTTATAATTGAAAGAATAGAAATGAAATCTTTGGAAAAACAGTAGTTCTCCTCTTTATTGATTGATTAGGACAAGCTCCTAATATAAAATGGTATATAGGACAAATGAATTTAAAAGGGATGATATGATGGATAGAATATTAGTTGTAGATGATGATAGAAATATTGTAAGAATGATTTCAGAATTTATGAAAATAAATAATATAAAGGTTATTGAAGGTTTTTCTGGAAAGGATGCCCTAGCCCTTATGGATGATGAGATACAGACAATTATTTTAGATATAAATATGGATGACATAAATGGTCTGGAAGTGTGTAGGGAGATTAGAAAAAAATATAATGTTCCCATAATATTTTTAAGTGCAAAAACATCCCAATATGATAAAGTATTAGGCCTTGGTATTGGAGCCGATGACTATGTAACCAAACCCTTTGATCCTTTAGAATTAGTAGCAAGAGTGAAAGCCCAAATAAGAAGATATAATTCCTTTAAGGAAAGTGGTAATTCTAAAGTAGAAAAGACTATAGAAGTAGGAACTCTTAAAGTATTAGTTTCTTCCCACCGAATATACGTAGATGGGAATGAAGTTAATCTTTCTAATACAGAATATAATTTACTAATATTCTTTTTAAATAATTTAGACACGGTTTTATCTAGGAAACAAATATTAAAAAATGTATGGGATAGTGATATATATACGGAAAATACGGTAAATACTTACGTCATGAGATTAAGACAAAAATTAGAAGCTAAATCGAAGGATTTTAAGAATTTAATGACCATTAGAGGAGTAGGATATATATTTAATTCAAAAGAAACTTAAGGATAGCCAAATGGCTATCCTTATTCACTATCTATTATGTCTACAACAAATCTATCCTTATCTTTACTTAAATCTATAACTTGAGAATCATCTAAAACTATAAGAGGTTTAGATAGATGTTTTTTATTCACTTGAATAATTTTACCTTCCTCTTTAGTATTAAGTAACACCCTTTCTCCTGTATAATAATTTATCATATTATTTAAGAAGGTATTCCAATAGGTATAATCATATTTATGTAAAGACTCCTTATGCATTATAGCTAATGCCTTTAGTGGAGAATATTTCTTTTTATAAGAACGTTCCGTATTCATGGCACTAAATGCATCCGTTATGGCTATAATTCTACCGAACTTATGAATCTGATTTCCCGTTATTTTAAGAGGATAACCAGAGCCGTCCATTCTTTCATGATGCATTAAAACACCCATGGAAACAGATCTATCTAAATGGGGTATATCCTTTAATACTTCATATCCTATTAAGGCATGTTTTTGTATGTACTCATATTCTTTTTGAGTAAGCTTATTAATTTTATTTAAAACAGTATGATCTATTTTAATTTTGCCAATGTCATGAAGTAAGGCAGCATATAATAGGTTATTTAATTCATCATCTTCTAACTCTAACCACTTTCCTAACATATAACTTAAAATAGCCACATTAATAGAGTGAGAATATAAATATTCATTATTAGGGTCTCTTCCTATAATGTTCACTAAGGTATTTCTAAAATCAGTAAATTCTTTAGCTATTTCATTTTGAACATTTTTTAAATGGGTCATACTTTGGGGACTATGAAATTCAAAATCATTAAAAATAGTTTTTACGTTATTAGACATATTCTCTAATACGTGTACTTTATTTTTTAAATTTTTACTAGATTCATCTATAAAATTTTGAATATTCTTATCTTCTTTAAAATCTCCTTTAATAAAAACAGATAAGGTCTCATCAATTTTTAGGATTTTTTCTATGTATTTCCTAGTAAGGACCACATCTTTTTTTAGTAAGACCGTATCATTATATTCTAAATCAAGAGCTAATGTCATACCGGGTATTAGGCGGTGAGGTCTAACGACTCTTATGTTATTAGACATATAAACATCCTTTCTAATGAAAAATAATTATGCTAATTATATAATACCGTATAACACTACTTGATTAAAAGATAATATTTGACAAATTTTAATACTTATGATAAATTCTTACTAGACGACCGGTCTAATAAATGGAGATGTGGTATATATGAGTGGAAAAAAAGAAGAAATTATCTTAATAGGGGCAGAGTTGATCCATGAATATGGATATCATAATGTGGGAATAAAAAAAATACTAGATGTAGCTCAAATTCCTAAGGGATCCTTTTATCATTACTTTAAAAGTAAAGAAGATTTAGCTTTATGTATAATAGATTTCCATATTAATAGAACAAAAGCAATGTTTTCTAGTGTAGATGAAAGTAAAGATGGACTAAAGGAATTCTTCAATATGTTTTTCAATATGTTAAGAAGTATGGATTATAAAAAGGGATGTCCTGTAGGTAATTTAATACTTGAACTAGCAGATGAGAAGGAAACTTTTAGAATTAGATTGTTAGAATGGTTAAGATTTTTAGAAAATGGAATAGGACATGTACTAAAAAAAGAGAACATAGAGTCTCCAGAGAGTAAGGCGGCTTTCATAGTAGCTACCTTTGAAGGTATTATAATGAATACAAAATTAGAAAAGAGTGATAAATACTTTAAAGTATTTCATGACCATATATTTAATGATTTATTAAAATAAGGGGGAGTTAAAATGAACTCAAAAGAAAAAATAGTAGAAGTGATGAAGAAACATAATTTAATGAGTATTGCAACTGTAGATGAAAATCAAATGCCAAAGGTTCGTTCTGTAGACTATGCTATGGGAGAGGATGAATCTACACTATATTTTATAACTCATAAGTTTACAGACAAGGTTGGGGAAATTAAAGCTAATCCTAATGTATATATTTCTATTGATGAAGATGGAAAGTCTATGGAAGAATTAAGTAAAATGATGTACTTAAAAGCAAGTGGAAAGGCATACATAGCTGAAACAGAAGAAGAAATGGGAAAAATATTTGGTGCGATCATGACTAAGTTCCCACACCTTAAAGACTTACCAGGTGAGCCAACAGATTTCTTAGGAATTAAGGTAGAGTTAGATACAGTTAAATTAACTGATAACAATGTAAGCTTTGGACATACGGAAGAAGTTAGCTATAGATAATATATTTAAATTCTAAAACAAACCTCCTGAAAATACCTTATTAGGGTGTATTCAGGAGGTAATTTATTTTTTACTTACTAGGAAATTATAAATTTTCAAAACTGTAGATAAGTAAAAAATCAAGGGGGTGTGGGGGAACATCCCCTGCCTCTTTAAAGGAGGATGCTCAGATTACGCTAGTAATCGTCGAAAGGAACCATAGGGTTCCTTAGCGAAGCATACGGAGTATGCCTTTTTTAGGCAGATCTATTGCAAACCTGCATCCCTTATCATAGGTAGTGTCTAAAGTTATAGTACCACCATGAAGTTCTATAATGGCCCTTGTTATGGAAAGACCTAGTCCTGTACCTCCAGTTTGAGAACTCCTAGACCTATCCTTTCTTACGAAGGGTTCAAATATATCCTGTGCAATAGATTCATCTATTCCAGGACCAGTGTCTTCTATAATTATAGATATATTATCTTTAAAATCTAATAATTTTAAGGTTATACTATTATGTTCATAAGCATATTTAATAGAATTGTTTATTAAATTGTTTATAGCTCGTTCTAATTTATTAGGATTAAACTGTAAAAGTATTCTATTATCAGGTATGTGAAAATCATATTCTATATTATTTTCTTCAAATTCAGGAATGAAGTCTATTAAAACTCGTCTTATAAATTCACAAATATCTCTTTCTTCCAGATCAATAGAATAGTTACCACTTTCCATATGGGATAACTCGAATAAATCCTGAATTAAATTATTAGCTTTTTTGCTATTAGACACTATAATCTCTAGATATTTTTTATTACAATCCTTTTGTTCATATAGGGTATCTGCATAGCCGATAATATTAGTAAGGGGTGTTTTTAAATCGTGAGAAATATCTAGAATAAGTCTTTTTCTATTGGCTTCAGACTTTTCTCTTAAACTAATCTCTTGGTTTATTTTATGGGCCATATTATTAATGGAGTTCTTTAAAAGCTGAAGTTCATTTTTAGATTTGAAATCTATATTTACCCTATAATTTCCTTTACTAATCTCATCTACACCTTTAACTAGCTTTTTTATAGGTTTTATAATACTAGTGGAAGTTACTTTAGCAAAAATTAAAAATACAAGTAAATAGCTCAAAATTAAGAAAAAAAACGATTTTTTAAATGTACTCACTATAAACTTAGAATTAATATCATCGTAGTTAGGATTAACGGTCAATAATATGATATTTTTATCAGCTGGGTAAAATATATCCTTACTAGCTTGACCACTAGTCTCCAACTCTCTGAAATCTTCATAGGAATATTGGTATCCCACCTTATGAATACTATTATACTGTTCTTTTACTACTAAGTTTTCACTTAATAATTCTATATAAGCACTATCAGGTAGTTTAGATTCTGAAAAGCCCTTTTCTATTCCGTACTTTTCAACGTTATCATATACTTCCTCTGATGTTATAAGAGGAATACTGTATTGCTTGAATACTAAGTATATACTTCCGATCACAGTGGAGAATAATATGGTAATGAGGATAACAAATAATAATATATAATTTAAGAAGAATTTAGTGGCAAGGGAATGGATTGTGAAGAAATTCTTTTTAGCCATTGGACTTGACCATTCTATATCCTATACCCCTAATAGTACGTAGATACTTAGGTTTCTTTGGGTTGTCTTCGATTTTATCACGAATATGACTTATATGAACCATAATAGTATTATCATCCCCAAAGTACATGTCTCCCCACACTTCTTCATAGAGCTGTTTCTTAGTAAAAACCTTCCCTAGGTTTTCCATAAAAAGCATTAAAAGTTTTAGTTCTTTAGGGTTTAGATCTAAAACCGTATCTCCCTTTTTTATAGAATAGGAATCTAAATCTAAGGTCAAGTCCCCATTATATATGATCCTAGCACTCACCCTAGACGAATATCTTAGGTATCGTCTTAATTGGGCCTGTACTCTAGATATGAGTTCAACAACACTAAAGGGTTTAACCACATAATCATCGGCCCCTAAACCTAGTCCTAGTACTTTATTTCGTTCTTCACCTTGGGCAGTTAAGAATATAACTGGAATTTGGCTACTTGCCCTCACTTCTTCTAATACTCTATATCCGTCCATTTCTGGCATCATAATATCTAATATTAATAAATCTATATTATTGTCTTTGAACTTAAGTAATGCTTCACGACCATTGGATGCTTCTATGACTTCATATCCTTCTTTTGATAAATGAAGCTTAACTAAATTTCTTATGTTTTCCTCATCCTCAGCAATTAAAATTCTAATGGGCATAAAACTCCTCCTTCTTATATATATAGTATAAACAATTTATGGCAAGTCTTTAAGTAAAAAATATTAAAATTATAATTTCCTAGTAAGTAAAAAATGCATACTCTGTATGCTTCGCTAGGAAACCCTATGGTTTCCTTCGACAATTGCTATCGCAATCTGAGCACCTTCCTTTAAAGAGGCAGGGGAATTCTTCCCCTACAACCCCTTATTTTTTTACTTACCCACAGGTTTGATAATGTTATAATTTTCTAGTAAGTAAAAAATAAGCATCAACATAATTTGTTGATGCTTTATCATTATTTATACGGTTTTTTCACATAAGATGTCATAGCCCTTTTTATATAGTCTAAAGTTTTCTTTACTGCCTCATGAACTGTGTATGTTGTATTGTCATTTATAACTTTAGATAGCATACCCTGATATATAAGAAGTATCATTTCGTTTATTCCGTCCATATCTTCTTCATTAATGAAACCATCTTCCACACAGGGATATAATATAAATTTATTTCTAGAATAGATATTACCATCAGTAACCATAGGAATTAGATCTTCGAAATCACTACTTAATTCTTCTGGATAAAGAGTGTAGTATTCTCTCATGGTAGCATTTAAGTCTCCACTAAATTCATTGAAAAATATGGCTTGATATATTTTAGGGTTATTATAAGAATAATATAAGAAACACTCCCATACACCAAAAAATTTCTCCACTGAATTTGCTTTGTCCTTTAAGTAACTTGGAAGACTAAATGAATAGTACATTAAGTATTTTACAGAAGCAAAAAATACTAGATGATTCAAGTTCTTAAAATAATTATACAAAGTAGCACTATTGTATCCTGCCAAATCTGCTACCTTTCTAATGGTTACATTTTCTACGCCTTCATTTTCGATGATTTTATGGGTTGCTTCAATAAAGTATCCCATCATACGCCTTTTTCTTAAACTTTTGTTATCCATAATATATCCTTTCTATATTAAAAGAATTTCCTACTATCCTAAAATTAACCTATCTTTATATTATATCATAACCTATTAGACTTTAGGATAAGCTATTATAAGTTAAAAATTTATTTAATAAAAAAAATTTTTATACTTCTAAAATTCTGAAAGTTATGTTATTATTATATCAAAAGTAATCATGATTATAAAAGCGATTACGATTATAAAATATAATGTGATTGTTATAATTTAAACAAGAAGGGAGTGCCTGAGTTGAAGTTAGAATTAGGAAACTTTTATGTAAAAGACATCGTATTTGGAGAAGAGACTTCTTATAAAGATGGACTACTTACAGTAAACAAAGAAGAAGCGTTAAAGGTAGTATTTGAAGATGAGCATATAACAGAAGCAGACTTAGTAATTGTAAAGCCAGGTGATGAAGTTCGTATAATGCCGGTTAAGGAAGCTATTGAGCCAAGACATAGAGTAGGTGGAGGTCCAGTTTTCCCTGGAGTAACTGGAGATTTAATGCAAGCTGGAAACGGTAGAACTCACTGCCTAAAGGATTGTAGTGTATTAGTTGTAGGAAAGCATTGGGGAGGATTCCAAGACGGTCTTATAGATATGTCTGGAGAAGGTGCTAAGTACACTTTATTCTCTCAATTTATAAATATTTGTCTAGTAGCTGATACAGACGAAGAATTTGAAAAGCGTGAGCAACAAAAGAAAAACCATGCACTTAGATGGGCTGGAATGAGATTATCTGAATACTTAGGAAGCTGTGTAGCTGACATGGAGCCTGAAACATTAGATACTTATGAATTAGCTCCTGTTACTAAGAGAAGTGAAGAAGTAAACAAGCTACCAAGTGTAGTATTAGTACTTCAACCTCAATCTCAAATGGAAGAGTTAGGATACAATGACTTAAACTATGGATGGGATTGCAACAGAATGGTACCTACATTCATGCATCCAAATGAAGTTTTAGATGGAGCTATGATCTCTGGATCATTTATGCCTTGTTCATCTAAATGGTCAACTTATGACTTCCAAAACTATCAAATGATTAGAAGACTATATGCAGAACATGGGAAAACGTTAAACTTCTTAGGAGTTATAATGTCAAACTTAAATGTTGCTCTAGAGCAAAAGCAAAGAGCAGCTTTATTCGTAGCTCAAATGGCAAAATCTTTAGGAGCTGATAGTGCTATAGTAGCTGAAGAAGGATACGGAAATCCAGATGCAGACTTTATAGCTTGTGTAGTTGCATTAGAGGATGCAGGAGTTAAGACCGTAGGATTAACTAATGAGTGTACAGGTAGAGATGGAATGTCTCAACCATTAGTAACATTAGATGTTAAGGCAGATGCTATTGTATCTTGTGGTAACGTATCTGAGTTAATTAAATTACCACCAATGAAAACTGTAGTTGGTGAATTAGAAGCTTTAGCACGTGATGGTTTATCAGGTGGATGGTCAACTGACGAAGTGTTAGGATCTTCAGTAAAAGAAGATGGATCAATAGTTATGGAAAACAATGCTATGTTCTGTGGTGATAGAGTAACAGGATGGTCTACTAAGACTATGTCAGAATATTAAGGAGGTGTAGGATCAGATGAAAAAGGCAATATTATATATAAACCAATTCTTTGCAGGAATTGGAGGAGAAGATAAAGCAGATTTTGAACCAGAAATAAGAGAAAACCTAGTTGGTCCAGCATTAGCATTAAATGCAGCCCTAGGTGAAGATGTGGAAGTAACTCACACAATTATTTGTGGAGATAACTTTATGGGATCTAACCAAGATGAAGCTATTGAGAGAATACTAGGAATGTTAAACGGATTAGAGTTTGACATATTCTTTGCAGGTCCAGCATTTAGAGCAGGAAGATATGGAAGTGCGTGTGGATTCATCTGTAAGGCAGTAGAAGAAACGTTTGGAGTACCTGTAGTAACTTCTATGAACGATGAAAACCCTGGAGTTGAAATGTTCAAGAAGGATTTATACATCTTTGAAGGTGGTAAAAGTGCCGCTGCCATGAGAAAAGACATGACAAAGATGGCTAAATTCGGTAAGAAGTTATTATTTGGAGAAGAATTATTAACAGCGCAAGAGGAAGGATTCTTCGTAAGAGGTAAGAGACATCAAAGATGGTTAAAGTCAGAAGTACCAGCAGTAGATAGAGTAATAGACATGTTACTTAAGAAAATAAATGGAGAAGAATTCCAAACAGAACTTCCAATACCAGAGCAAGATCTAGTTCCTATTGCACCTGCAATTAAGGACTTATCAAAGGCAAAAATTGCTTTTGCTACTACTGGTGGTATAGTTCCTGTTGAAAATCCAGACAGAGTTCAATCAGCTTCAGCAACAAGATGGGGTAAATATGACATTAGTAATCTTGAGACTCTTCCATCTAAGGACAAAGAGTGTACAGTAGATACTGAGTACAAGTCATATAAGACTATCCATGCAGGTTTTGACCCAGCAGCAGCAGATGCAGATCCTGATGTAATTGTTCCTCTTGATGCACTTCGTGCATACGAAAAAGAAGGTAGAATAGGAAGCATTCACAACTATTTCTATACTACTGTTGGAACAGGTACTACGGAAGCTGAAGCAGCTAGAATGGCAAGAGAAATCGTTGAAGACTTAAAAGCTGCTAACGTTGATGCAGTTATCATGACATCTACATGAGGTACTTGTACTCGTTGCGGTGCAACGATGGTAAAAGAAATTGAAAAGGCTGGATTTACAATTGTTCAAATGGCAAACTTAATTCCAGTTGCAAAAACTGTAGGAGCTAATAGAATGGTTCCGACAATATCTATACCATATCCATTGGGAGATCCTTCAACTTCTAAGGAACAACAATGGAAGCTTAGATATCACAGAGTTGGTGTAGCACTTGAAGCTTTAGAAACAGAAATAGAAGAGCAAACTGTATTTAAAGTAAAAATATAAAGGAGGACACTATACGTGAATAAAAAAGATAATAAGGTCTTTGTTATATCAGTTATAGTGACTATTTTAATAGTTGCTTGGGGAATATTTGCCCCAAGCAACTTTGAAATGGCCGCTAAGGGAGCATTTAACTTTCTTGTAGGAAATTTTGGTTGGTTTTATATGATTTCAATGTTTTCATTTGTTGTATTTGCTATATGGATTGGGTTTAGTAAATATGGGGATATTAAACTGGGTCCAGACGATTCAAAACCAGAATATTCATATGTATCATGGTTTGCCATGTTATTTAGTGCCGGTATGGGGATCGGACTAGTATTCTGGGGAGTAGCAGAACCACTTAATCATTTCGCAGCACCATTTGGTATAGAAGCAGGTACAGCAGCTGCTGCTGACTTTGCCATAAAGAAATCTTTCTTCCACTGGGGTCTTCACCCTTGGGCAAACTATACAGTATTAGCCCTTGCATTAGCATATTTCCAATTTAGAAAGAATAAGCCAGGTCTTATAAGTTCAATATTTATTCCACTTATTGGAGAAAAAGGTGTGGAAGGACCTATTGGTAAAACAATAGATATACTAGGTATATTTGCTACTGTTGCAGGTGTTGCCACTTCATTAGGATTAGGAACACTACAAATAAACAGTGGACTTAACTACTTATTTGGAATTCCAGAAAACGCCTTAGTACAGATCATAATCGTTACAGTAGTAACAGTGTTATTTATGATATCTGCTGTAACAGGTCTTGATAAGGGTATAAAAATATTATCTAATGCTAACCTTTCATTGGCTGGTATATTAACAATACTTGCTTTAGTAATAGGACCTACTATGATGATTATAAACGCCTTTACTAATGGTATAGGTCTATACTTAGGTAACTTCATAAGAGATAGTTTCCAGATGGAAGCTTTTAGAGACAATTCATGGTTTGGTGGATGGACAGTATTCTACTGGGCTTGGTGGATTGCTTGGGCACCATTTGTTGGAACATTCATTGCAAGAATATCTAGAGGTAGAACTATTAAAGAATTCGTTTCTGGAGTATTATTAGTTCCAGCATTAGGATCTTTCTTATGGTTCTCAGTATTTGGTACTATGGGATTAGACTTAGGAGTTGAAGTAGCTAATGAAGCTATTAAATCTACTTCTACAGCGTTCTTCGTAGTAATGAGCCATTATCCAATGGGAAGTATTATATCCTTAGTAGCTATAATCTTATTATGTACATTCTTTGTTACTTCTGCAGATTCAGCTACATTCGTATTAGGTATGATGTCTTCTAATGGAGACTTAAACCCAACAACTCAAAGAAAAGTAATCTGGGGAATTATTCAATCTGCCCTAGCTTTAGCTTTAATGATTTCTGGTGGACTTGGAATGTTACAAACTGCATCTATAGCAGCTGCATTCCCATTCATATTCATCATGATAGGTGGTATGATGAGTTTAGTGAAAGCACTTAAGAACGATGAGGCTATAGTAGGTAGAAAGAATAAAGAAAATAAAAGAGTAGTTTAGTAAATTTTTAGCACGAGCTAATTAAATAAATATAAAAAAATGGGGGGAATCTTTTATAAGATTCCCCTCAGCCCGTTTTAATATATTTATAAAGAGTGGTATATAGCAATATTAGTTTAGTTCCAATGAACTATACATTTCTTTTCATTGCTTTCAAAGGCAAGTTCTATAACCCTTAAGGCATCTCTAGCCTCTTGAGCTCTTACTTTAGGTTCTCTGCCCTCTACTATAGATTCATATACGTCTCTATAGTATTGTCTATAATCACCATTCTCGCTCGTTACAGTTCCTCTAACATGGATACCATTTGATTCTGTATTAATAGTTCCCCATATGGATTCTGGTTCAGCACCCCAATTAGGGTCGTCATTAGGAAATTTAAAGGATTTTAAATTTTCTTCTTGAACATCTATCCCATATTTAACAAAGGAGCCATTATTACCTAATAGTATATATCGAGGTAAATCTTCTCTCACGAGCATGGAAGATTTTAGAGTTACTTTCATTTTATCATAGAATAGGATTATTTCAAAGTTATCTGTAACATTACTATTCTTTCTTTGTGATCTTAAATGTGAGAATACACTTTTAGGAAGACCAAATAGATGGAGAGCCTGGTCTATTAAATGGATTCCTAAGTCATATAGCATACCATTTCCAGGAGAATCTATCTCTTTCCAAGAGCCCTCTTTTATATAATTTCTAAAGCGATCAAAGTGTGCCTCATATTCTACCAAGTCACCTAGCATGTTACTTTCTATTACCTTCTTTACAGTCTTATATCCACTATCCCATCTTCTGTTTTGATGAACAGTTAATACTCTATTTTTTTCTTTAGCTAAAGAAATTAATTCATCAGCTTGCCATGTATGTACAGTAAAGGGTTTTTCCACTACCACATGCTTACCCTGTAATAAAGCTTTTTTAGCTAACTCATAGTGGGAATTATTAGGAGTAGCCACCACTATTAAATCTATGTCCTTATCATTAAAAATCATATCCATATCATCTGCGTGATTAGAATTTGGATAATATTTAGATAATACTTCTTTATTAGCTTCACTTCTCGTATAAACAGATTTTAGATTAAAACCATCTATACTAGTTATAATAGGTGCGTGAAACACTCTACCACCTGTACCAAAACCTATTAATCCTACATTTAATATTTCCATAAATACCTCCCTAAGTATGGTATAGAGATAAATTATATACATTAAAATATCTCTATAAATATTATAAAGCAACTTAATAAATCATGGAAGCTAGGTTACTAGTATTTTATTATAGACCATAGACTCTCTCAAGTTTAAATGCTCTCATCCTGTTTTCTATTAAAATATAAAATGGGATATTATTTTATCACTTTTCAGTAATAAAGTATGACAAATAAAAAAACCACAGGAAAATAACCCAATGGTGTATGTTACTTTTGTTCTATCAAATTACAATTTACCTTCCAGGAACTTCTTCTTTAAGATTACATGCTTTAAATACTCTTCCTCACTTAATAAGCCTTTTTCTTTAAGTTCATCGAACATACTAATAAGCTTAATACAGAACATCTTTAATTCTGTCTCTATATCATTTAATTCATCACACATTATCAAAACCTCCCCAAAAGATATACTAAATTAATAAGCAGTGTTTGTAATACCATATTAATATATCCCAATACCCACTTAGAATTTTCCTACCAATGTTATAATATTGTGTAAATAATTCCAGAGTCTTTTAGGTATTTTTATTCATTTAAAGTATACATTATAAAGAGAATAAAAAATGTCGATATATGTAATTTGTATGCAATAAAATTACAATTGTATATAGATTGTTAAAACTTACAAAAAAGTATAATTTTTTTCAAAAAATCACATGAAAAAAAATACAAATAATAGTATAATAATTCTTGGCAGTAAAAATTGGTAGAACGTTTAACTGAAACAGTTAAGGAAAGGAAAAAAGTATGAGTGATCTACAAAAAATTCAAATGAAAGTAACAGACTTAAGAGATAAGATGCATGAATTAATTGATAAAGAAGAAAACCTTTTAGCTTCCGAAGTAATACATGTAAGTCAAATGCTTGATAAAGTATTAGATCAATATTATCAAGCCAAAATCAAAAGTAACCTTAACTGATTAATATATAAAGATACAGCCTAACATATAAAGCTCGTGATAAATTAAAAGCTTAATTATGTAACACAATCTAATTTGAGTATCATAGATCAAAAGCACGTGGATTAATCTAGGTGTTTTTTTATTGTGCTTTAAAGATTAACTTAGAGGTTAGTTAGTACCTAGGATTATTGTTAAATATATTAAAGATTTCGCAGTATTGTTCAAGTAGAGATGGAAGTAAGTGCTTATGAACAAAAAATTAGGAAAGATAATGTGGTTAATTGAGGAAGGATAACCTAAGGAATTTATTATCCTTCCTCATGAACCACGGGGTTTGTAGAATTCCTAAGGAAGCCATTACTTCCTAGGAGGGCAAACTTTTTTATCCCTCCATAATGTGGTCTACTGATTGACCTGGAGGTATTATTGGATAAGCAAATTGATTGTTATCAATTACACATTCTATTAATATAGGTCCATTGAAATCCTTGTTGGCTTCTAGAACCTCTTGAAGTTCATTATTGTTTTCAGTCTTATATGCTTTTATGCCAAAGGCATCACATAGTTTAATATAATCAACATGATCATATAGGGTAGTTTCTGAGAACTTTTTGTCCTGGAATAGGTCTTGCCATTGCCGCACCATGCCTAAGCTATGGTTGTTGAATAATATAATCTTTACAGGGAGATTATATTTACTTATAGTTAAAAGTTCTTGAGCACACATTCTAAAACTTCCATCACCAGTGAATAATATTACAGTATCATTGGGATTACCAACTTGAGTACCTATGGCAGCTCCTATACCAAATCCCATAGTTCCAAGGCCTCCACTTGTAATAAATGAATCATCACGTTTAAAACTCCAATGCTGAGCAGTCCATATTTGATGCTGACCTACATCCGTTACTATAAAGGCATCTTCGTATTGTTTATTTAAACTATCTATAATAAGTTTTGCATTAAATTCCTCTAGTTTTTGTCTAGAACTTTTAAAAGTAGATACCTTGTCTGCCCAACTCGTATCATATTGTTTATCCACATTATTATAAATATGCTCTAAATTTACTTTTAAATCTCCTGTCACATGAAGATAAGTGTCTAAGTTCTTATCTAATTCGGTACTGTCTATTTCAAAGTGTACTATCTTTGAATCTGGAGCAAAGAACTTAGGATTTCCTATAACCCTGTCACTAAATCTCATACCTATGGCTAAAAGTAAATCACAATTTTTTACTGCCAGATTAGCTTCTTTAGAACCATGCATACCCACAAGACCGTAGGACAGGTCATGATTCCTATCTATAGTACCAAGACCCATTAAGGTATTTAAAACTGGAATATGAAGTTTCTCAGCTAAATCTACTAAAAGCTTTGATGCACCAGCAGACTTAATTCCTCCTCCAGCTATAATAACAGGTCTTTCAGCATTTTTTAACAAATCTATAGTCTTATTACAATTATCACAGACTAGATTGTCTATGTCTAAATTCACTTCTAGATTTTTATATTCTGTTTTAGCTAAAAATACGTCCTTAGGAATATCGATTAAAACAGGTCCTTTACGGCCAGTTGTGGCAACGGACAAAGCTTCCTTAACGGTCTTTTCTAAATCATCTATATCCCTAACAAGATAATTTTTCTTAGTTATACCCATAGTAATTCCTGTCACATCAACTTCTTGGAAAGAATCCTTTCCCAGTAAAGCACAGGGAACTTGACCTGATAGGACTAATAAAGGTACAGAATCTAAATAAGCATTAGCTATACCCGTTATAGCATTAGTAGCTCCCGGACCTGAAGTAACAATACAAACGCCTACCTTTCCTGTGGCACGGCTATATGCATCAGCTCCATGAATGGCACTTTGTTCATGGGCCGTTCTTATATGATTAAAATGATCCGTCTCGTCATATAAAGCATCGTATAATGGAATTACAGCTCCTCCAGGATAGCCAAAAAGTGTATCTACCCCTAAATCCTTTAAGGATTGTAAAACTATTTTTGAGCCTGATCTATTCATGAAATTCACCTACTTTTAATTAATTTGAATACTGTTTAGCAAACTGTATTTTTTTAAATATAAGGCTGCCTTATCTGCAGTATGTCCCTTAGCTTCGTCAAAAGTTATTTTAATAGAACTACTTATATCAAATTCCTTTATTTCTAGTTCACTAATATAGAATTCTTTTCTCCTTAAAGATGTTGTTAATTTTATTAAATTATCCATACCCTTTTCCATTTCCCCAATAATTGTTCTTTTCATCTCTCTACTCCTTTCGAATAATTTGAATATTCTGAATTAATAACGTACACAATTAACATTTTTAATCTTTAAATGATTTTTGAAAATAAAAAAACTCTCGGCTTTACAAACACATAACATTGTATTTGCAGAGACGAAAGTTTTCGTGGTACCACTCTACTTTATAGATATAAAAATATCTACCTTATATCAGGTCGAAAGTTTCCTTTGAACCCTAGCCATATAACGGTGGCGCCCGTCTTTGTCTACTATTTAAAAAATTTCGACTTAGAAGCTCAGGAGTGATCATTACATAAATCATCTATGATTAGGCTCTCAGCAATGCCTAAATCTCTGTACATAGTAACAGATTTATCTTTGTCTCCATCACAGCTTTATGAATATAACATGTGGATTAAAAATTTATTTAAAAGTAGTATATAGTTATTTTTCACTTTTGTCAATAATATTTTATAATTTTTTGAAAATTTATAAAATGCATTGACAAAGTATTTTAATACTGTTAGAATCAAACTTAAAATTCCCAATAAATTTTTTTTATCTCTCTATAAAATATGGAGGGATCATTATGAAAAATCATTTAAAAGAAATAAATTTAGCAAAAGAAAGAATAAAAAATGTAATCAAGAAAACTCCACTTATTTATAGTGACCTTTTTAGTGAACTGTCATCTAATGAAGTTTACATCAAGCCAGAGAACTTACAAAAGACTGGCGCTTTTAAAATAAGAGGCGCATATAATAAACTATCTCAACTAAGTGATGAAGAAAAGTCAAATGGTTTAGTTGCATCATCAGCAGGAAACCATGCCCAAGGTGTGGCCTATGCTGCAAAGGAACTGGGTGTTAAAGCAACCATAGTTATGCCTAAGAATACTCCTTTTATCAAAGTAGATTCTACAAGGGGTTATGGTGCAGAAGTAGTCCTCCATGGTTCATGTTATGATGAAGCTTATGAAAAAGCTCTAGAGATAGAAAAAAATAATGGAGCAACTTTCATACATCCATTTAATGATATGGATGTAATATACGGCCAGGGTACAATAGGTCTTGAAATATTAGAAGAACTAGAAGATGCAGATGCTGTATTAGTACCAATTGGTGGTGGAGGATTAATAAGTGGTATAAGTTTAGCCATAAAAAGTATTAACCCAAATATTAGAGTAATAGGTGTAGAACCAGAAGGAGCCACAACCTTAAAGACCTCTCTTATGAATGGTAAAGTCACTGAACTAGATAGGGTTCAAACTATAGCCGATGGAGTAGCAGTTAAAAAATGTGGAGACAAAACCTACGATATAATAAAGGATTATGTGGATGATATTATAACTGTATCTGATTATGAACTTATGAAGGCCTTTTTAAAATTACTTGAAAAGCATAAATTAGTTTGTGAGCATGCAGGAGTATTAACACTAGCTGCAACTACAAAATTAAATTTTTATAATAAAAAAGTGGTATCAGTTGTGAGTGGTGGGAATATAGATGTAGTAACAATATCTTCAATGATAAATAATGGTTTAGTATCTTCAGGAAGATTATTCTGTTTCTCAGCAGAAATGCCTGATGTTCCTGGAGAGTTATTAAAAATATCAGAAGTACTAAAGGACTTAAATGCAAATGTAATCAAGCTTGAACACAATCAGTTTAAAGCTTTAAATAGAATTCATAATGTGGTTTTAGAAGTTACAGTGGAAACACATGGATATGATCATATTGAAAAAATTAAGAATAAACTTAATGAAGTTGGATATGATATAAAACAAATATATTAAGAGGATAGGAGAAAATAAAATGAAAACTATTAGAGATATGGCAAAGAAATTTTATACTTATTTTTATTTTAGAAACTGGAGCTTTTATTTTAGCGCTAGTTATTTCTGTTGCCAAAAATTTAAAAAATTTATCTCTGATGGGTTATCCTACAAAATTATGTATGAGTATAGTTAAAAGTTAAACAAGACTATATTAAATAAGTTTTCAATACATAAGGCTCATTATTGGGCCTTATTTTTTTATACCCAAAAAACAAATTATGAGGAGGAATAAGCATGATAATCGTATTAAAACCAGGAACAGAGGAAATCGAGTGTGCAAAAATTAAAAACAAAATGACTGAATTAGGTTGTGAAGTGAATGAAATCAGAGGTAAAAATCATCACGTACTAGGTCTTGTGGGAGACACAAGCAGAATTGATGCTAATTTAATAGCTTCAAATAGAAATGTGGAAAAAGTAATGCATGTACAAGAACCATACAAGAAGGCTAATAGATACTTCCATCCGGAAGATACTATTTTAAATATAAATGGAGCTAAAATTGGTGGAGGAAATTTTGCTATAATGGCAGGACCTTGTTCTGTAGAAACTAAGGATCAAATAGTTCATACGGCAAAGGCAGTAAAGGCAGCAGGAGCACATTTCCTAAGAGGAGGAGCATTCAAGCCAAGAACATCTCCATACAGCTTCCAAGGATTAAGAGAAGAGGGACTAGATCTTTTAAAGATTGCTAGAGAAGAGACTGGATTACCCATAGTGACAGAGCTTATGACTATAGACACTATAGATAGATTTGTAGAAGATGTGGATGTAATACAAATTGGTGCTAGAAATATGCAAAACTTCGATTTACTGAAGGAAGTTGGTAAAACAGATAAACCAATATTATTAAAGCGTGGCATGTCGGCTACTATAGAAGAATTACTAATGGCAGCAGAATATATCATGTCTGAAGGAAATGAGAATATAGTCCTTTGTGAGAGAGGAATTAGGACTTTTGAAAAATACACGAGAAATACATTAGATTTAAGTGCCATACCAATGATTAAGAAAAAGAGTCATTTACCAGTAATAGTGGACCCATCCCACGCGGCAGGCTTATGGTGGTTAGTTGAACCTCTTGCAAAGGCAGCTATGGCAGTGGGAGCAGACGGACTTATGATAGAAGTACATCATGACCCGGCAAATGCCAAGTGTGATGGACAACAATCAATAAAGCCAGAAAAGTTCCAAAAACTTATGGGTGATTTAAAGAATATGGCAAATCTATTTAACATTAAGATATAATGGGGGGAGAACATTGTTAAGTGACTTTAATATAACTATAGTTGGATTAGGTTTAATAGGAGGATCTTACGCCAAAGCACTGCGGCGTAATAATCCTAGAAATCTATGGGCCATAGATAAAGACCAATATACTATTAAGAAAGCAATAGATTTAAATGTGATAGATGAATGTGAAAGTATGGAAAAGGTACTGAATAAGACAGATATTTTAATAATGTGCCTATATCCAGAAGATAACATAAAATTCATAAGAGAGAATCTAACTCATTTAAATAAAAATCTAGTAATCACAGATGTATGTGGAGTTAAGGGTGATATGGTACAAAGAATAAATAATATAATAGAGGATTCCATGGAATTTATAGGTGGCCATCCTATGGCTGGGAGAGAATTCAATGGTTTTGATTATTCAGATGAGAATCTATTTATGAATTGTAACTATATAATAACTACCATACCTGAGAATACGGAGAAGAATATATACAAGGTAAAGCAAATTGCTGAATTAATTGGTAGTAATAACATAATTATGACTACTCCTAGAAGGCATGATGAACTGGTGGCCTACACTAGTCATTTATCCCATGTAATAGCAAATGCTTTTGTGAATAATACTAATGAAGAAGCAAATGATTTTATAGGTGGTAGTTTTAAGGATGTTACTAGAGTTGCTTATTTAAATCCATATTTGTGGAGTAAAATCCTAATAAATAATAAAGAGAATGTATTAAATGAAATAGATAAATTTGAAGAAAATATTAAAATAATAAAAGAGGCCTTGAAACAGGACGATATGGATATACTTTGTTCTCAACTGGAAAGTGGAAGAATTAAAAGGAAGGAAATAAATTTAAGATGCTCACATTAAATGTAAATGCAAAGAGTAGACAATATAAAATAAACATTAAAAGGGGAATCCTAGAAAAATTGGGAGACCATATTAAACTTTTATATAAAGGTAAAAGATTGCTGGTTATTACAGATACTAATGTATCTAGATTATATAAAGAAAAAATAGATAGAACTTTAAGTGAATACTTTAAAGTTGATTTTATAGAAGTAGAGCCAGGAGAGTCCAGTAAGAGTTTTAAAACTATGGAAATCTGTTGTGAGAAATTGGCTCAGTTAAATATTACTAGAAGTGATTTAATAGTAGCCTTTGGAGGGGGAGTAGTAGGAGACCTAGCAGGTTTCATATCAGCCACCTATTTAAGAGGAGTTGATTTTATCCAAGTTCCTACTACCCTTTTATCCCAAGTAGATTCCAGTGTGGGAGGTAAGGTTGCCATAAACTTAGAAAGTGGAAAAAACCTAGTAGGCAACTTTTATCAACCCAAGGCCGTATTCATAGATCCTGATTTATTAAGTACATTAGATGAAAAATACTTTAGTGATGGCATGGCTGAAGTAATAAAGTATGGGTGCATAAGAGATGAAAAACTTTTTAATAATCTTAAGGAATGTACAGATATTAATAAAATAATAGAAGAGATAATATATACTTGTTGTGAAATAAAGGCAGACGTAGTTGGTGAAGATGAGCTGGATAAGGGGATTAGAATGATTCTAAACTTTGGTCACACCATAGGCCATGGAATAGAGAAAGTATTTGATTATAAAAAATATTCCCATGGAGAAGCTGTAGCTATAGGTATGTATGTTATTAGCAAGAACAGTGAAAAACTAGGTTTAACTAAGATGGGAACTGCAGATGAGATTAAGAATTTATTAGAAAAGTATAACTTATCCTATGAGTTACCAGTGGTAGAGGAGAAAAATCTAATAGATGCAATAAAGAAGGATAAGAAGAGAACGGGAGAATATTTGAAAATAATATTGTTAAAAGAAATAGGGAATTGTTATATTAAAAAGATTAAGAGTGATGAAATTAAGAACTATATATAGATAAACTAACTAATTAAGGAGAGAGTATGATGAAGGCAGTAAGGATAACTCCTAATAGATTAAAAGGGGAAGTAATTATCCCTCCATCTAAGAGCATGAGTCATAGGGCTATCATATGTGCAGCATTAGGTGATGGGAAAAGTAAAATAAGCAACCTTATTATGTCTAAGGATATAATAGCCACAACGGAGGCTATGAAAAACTTAGGTGTTAAGGTGATAGATACTAAGAAAGATGATAATGATAAATATGAAATTACTATAGAGGGAAGAGATGATTTAAAAGTATTAAATGAAGTTATAGATTGTAATGAATCTGGTTCAACTTTAAGATTTTTAATTCCCATAGGAACTTTAGCAGATGATAAGGTAACTTTCACAGGAAAGGGAAAACTTGTGGAAAGGCCTTTGGATACTTATTATGAAATCTTTGAAAAACAAGGATTAAACTATGAAACAGATGATGGAAATCTACCATTAACTGTGGACGGGAAATTAAAGGCAGATAAATATGAAGTAGTGGGAAATGTAAGTTCTCAATTCATAAGCGGACTATTATTTACATTACCTAAGTTAAATAAAGCTTCTAATATAGCTATAACTACTAATCTAGAGTCTAAGGGTTACATAGATTTAACTTTAGATATGTTAGAGAAGTTCGGAATAAAGATAGAAAACAAAAACTATGAAGAGTTTAAAATAGATGGAAATCAAAGGTATACTCCTAAGGACTACAGGGTAGAAGGAGACTTTTCCCAAGGAGCATTCTGGATTGTGGCAGGTTTAATAGGTGATTCTATTAAATGTCTAGATTTAGATTTAGCCTCTAAACAGGGAGATAAGGAAATATTAGAAATAGTAGAGAAAATGGGTGGAAAAATAGAGTACAAAGAAGATGGTATTTTAGTTCATCCAAGTGAAACTAATGGTATAACCATAGATGTATCCCAATGTCCAGATTTGGTTCCAATCCTTACTGTATTAGGAACTTTTTCTAAGGGAGTAACTAAAATAGTAAATGCAGCAAGACTTAGAATAAAGGAATCAGATAGATTAAAGTCCATATCTACAGAGCTTAATAAATTGGGGGCTAATATTATTGAGTTAGAAGATGGTCTTGAAATTCATGGAGTGGAAGGACTAACTGGTGGAGTGGTAAATAGCTGGAATGATCACAGAATAGCCATGGCTCTAGGAATAGGCAGTATGAAATGTAGTGGAGAGTTAACTATAGAAAACAGCTCTAGCGTGGAAAAATCATATCCATCCTTCTGGGAAGACTTCAAGAGTTTAGGAGGTCATGTTCATGAGTGGAATATGGGGGAATAACATAAAGGTATCCATATTTGGAGAGTCCCATGGACATGGAGTAGGCATAGTAATAGATGGTCTTCCAGGGGGAATAAAGTTAGATATGGATTATATAAAATATGAAATGGACAGAAGAAAGCCTGGAAAGAGTAAGCTAACTACCAGTAGGAAAGAGGCTGATGAAGTAAAGATTTTAAGTGGATACTTTAATGGCAAAACTACGGGAACTCCCCTATGTGCATTTATAGAAAACACTAATACAAGATCTAGAGATTATAGTAAAACTAAGGACTTAATGAGACCAGGTCACGCTGATTATACAGGTTATATGAAATACAATCAGTCAAACGATTATAGGGGTGGGGGCCACTTCTCAGGAAGGCTTACAGCACCTTTAGTATTTGCAGGAAGTATAGCTAAACAAATACTAGAGAAGAATAATATACTTATAGGAAGTCACATTAGCAGTATATATACACAAGTTGATGAAACATTCGATTATGTTAATTGTAATGAGGAACTAGTGAAAAATTTAAGACTGGAAGAATTTCCACTTATAGATAAAAGCAAGGCAGATTCTATGAAAGATATAATCCTAAGGGCAAAGGAAGAGGGAAACTCTGTAGGAGGAATAGTTGAAACGATCATATTAAATGTGGAAACTGGCATTGGTTCACCATTTTTCTCCTCTATTGAAAGCAGAATTTCGAGCATGATGTTTTCCATACCTGCCATTAAGGGAATAGAATTTGGAGAAGGTTTTAATATGGCCAAAATGAAGGGGAATGAGAGTAACGATGAGTATTGTATAAAGGATGGAGAAATAAGGACTTATACTAATAATAACGGTGGAATACTAGGTGGAATATCAAATGGTATGCCTATAGTATTTAAATGTGCCATAAAACCAACTCCATCCATAAGTATGGAACAAAGAACTATAAACATAGAGAGTAAAGAGGAAACTTCCCTTTCCATAGAAGGTAGGCATGATCCATGTATAGTTCCAAGAGCTATACCGGTAATTGAAGCTGGGGTTGCCCTTACCTTACTAGATATGATAATAGAAAAGAAGGGATTAGAATGGATAAATTAGATTTATTGAGATGTGAAATAGATAGTGTAGATAAGGAATTAGTAAAACTTTTCGAGAGAAGAATGGAGATCGTAACTGAGATAGGTAAATTCAAAGAAGAAACAAATATGCCCATATTGAACAAAAGTAGGGAAGAAGAAGTTTTAAAGAAGAATGCTTCTTACCTAAAGGATGAAGAGCTAGTAGGACCAATGAAGGAATTCTTCAAAAAGGTAATGGAGATAAGTCGTGATGTTCAAAGGGAAAGAATGTTAAATAGGGTTATAGATAAGAAATCTAAAATAAAAGTAGGGTTCCAAGGCCAGTCTGGTTCCTTTAGTGAAGCAGCACTTAATGAATACTTTACAGATGTGGAAAGTATGAATGTGGAAACCTTTGAAGATGTATTTGTAAGTCTTCATAGTAATCATATAGATTATGGTGTGCTTCCCATAGAAAACTCTTCTACAGGAGGAATATCAGAGGTATATGATTTACTTAAGAAGTATAATGGATACATTATAGGAGAAGTTTGTTTAAAAGTTAAGCACAATTTATTAGGGGTGGAGGGATCATCTATAGAGTTATTAGAAGAAATCTACTCCCATCCACAGGCATTGGAACAAAGTAAGGAATTTCTAAAGAAATATCCACATATAAAATTGATTCCATATAAAAACACTGCCATAAGTGCTAAATATATAATGGAGCAAAAAGATGTTAAAAAGGGTGCAGTTGCAAGTGTTAATGCAGCTGAAATTTATAATCTTAAAGTGTTAAAGGAGAACATTCATCATAATCATAATAACTATACAAGGTTTGTTATAATAGGGAAAAATCCCGAGATTTGTGAAAATGCTAATAAGGTAAGTGTACTAGTGAACACTAACCATGAGGCAGGAGCCTTATTTAATGTATTAAGATATTTTGCAGACAATGATATAAGTATGTTAAAGATAGAGTCTAGACCAATCATAGGTAGATCATGGGAATATTTCTTTTATATAGATTTTCAAGGGAATATACATGATGAGCATGTTAAGAAGGCCATTAAGTTAATTGAAGACAATGCAAATTACTTTAAGTTAATGGGGAATTATATTTCAGGTTCTTAAAATATAAAAATCATGTAATAAATAGATGTTCATGTACCTACTGTGTTTCAATAAATCAAAACGTTTTAGAGGTAAGTCACTATCAGATTAGAGAGTGTGAATCTGATAGAAACTATAGAAGGTTCATAATTGTTTACATCATAGGATGTTCTGATGTTCCACCTCTAAAAAAATTTTGATTTATTTCAACTTGTAGGTGCTGAAGTTTATAGAGTTAACGAATTAGAGATTAAAGTTGAGAGTTGAGGGAAAAAGATTTTAACCCTTAACTTAAAACTCTTAACCCTAAAAATAAGAGGATGATAGATTATGAAGAATATTGTGTTAATAGGTATGCCCGGTTGTGGAAAAACTACCATAGGAAAGGAAGTTGCCCACAATTTAAATAGAGAATTCATAGATATAGATGAAGAGATAGAAAAGATGGCAGGAAAAACTATCACTGAGATTTTTAAAAGTGGGGAAAGTCATTTTAGGGAAATGGAGACGAAGGCCACTGAGATTGCTAGTGAGAGGACTAATACAGTCATATCTACAGGTGGAGGAATAATAAAGAATCCATATAATATGGAGTTACTTAAGAGAGATGGTGTTATTATTTTTATAAATAGGCCCATAGATAATATATTAGAGGATGTAGACACGGAAACTAGACCTCTTTTAAGTAAGAAGGAAAATTTGTTGAAGTTGTATGAAGAAAGATATGATTTGTATAAGGAATATTGTCACATGGAAGTTATGAATGATGGTAGTGTAGAAGATATTATAGAGAATATAATAAAGATGACTAATTAGAAGAAAGCTCTGCGTAAGCAGAGCTTTTTTTATGAGATTTACAATAATAAACGGCGAATCGTACCATAAATAACGGCGGTTTTTATTGAAGAAGTGTTTACAAATCATAAGCCAATTTAGGTGTAAAAAGTTTATCTTAGGGTTAATATATTGAAGAAAAGAAAAAGTGATTGAAATTGCTACTAAAAGCTATAGATATAGTGAAACAGCGAATATTATCAGAAATAACGATGCTTTATGAAATAGGGTATTAAAATTTAATACCCTATTTCATAAAGTTAATTTCTCATGGTTACAAAAAAATGGTTATTTGTATGCAGTTATAATCGAAAAGTGGAGCAGAATCTAAAGTTGATCTAATATAACTAGAATAAGAAATCATACTACTGAGGAGTAGGTCTCATTACTTTATTCCAGATGCTTATTAAATATATACTTATTACAAATAAGGTAACTGCTAGGAATATAAAATAGTATGTTGAATATAAAAAGCTTTGTCCTAAAATGTTATAAATAAGTATTAGTGGCATATGAGCAATAATAATAGTCAAAAGAAAGTTTCTATAACTTAAACCCATGTAGGAGGAAATAAAACAAATTATATCCGTTGGAGAAATAGGACATAAAATTCCTAATACTAAGAATTTATAATTATATTTTTTAGATACATGCATTAGTTGAGGAAATTTATTATTAATTTTGTTTATAAATTTCATATTGTAAGAATTTTTACCTAATATAAATATAAGGGTTTCACTTATAATAATTGAAAGCATACATAAGGTAAAGCCTACTATAGGATCAAACAATATACCACTCATGATCATAAATGGCATTCCTGGTAAAAGAGCAAAAATTCTTATACTAGATATTATAAAAAAAGTGACTGTTGATAATCCTTTATTATATTCTATGAATTTCATTAAATCACTTAAGGAGGAAATTTTAAAATAATATCTTATTAAAAGAAGTATGAAAGCCCATATGATGATCATTAATATTTTAGGTACTGTATTATGTTTTTTCATAGTATCCCACCTCTTCTCAATACAAACAGTGCACTCCATGTAATTAGAATTAGTGTTTTGAGTATTCTCATAGAAGAAAACCTCCTTCATTATGTTACAATCATATTGTATCTCTTAAATCTTAATATAGAATAAAAAAAAGTCTTAAGGATTCTTAAGACTTCTTTAATTAGGACCTTAAGATTTATATAATATACTATCTTAATATGAAAAGGAGGTAGTATATAATGGAATGGAAGAATTTTATAAAGAAATATATTAAAAATCCAAAAATATTAATGCTATTATTCCAAGGTCTGAAAAGTTAGCCCATAAGATGATTGAAGATATTAAAAATTACAAAAGATATTTTTAGAAAAGAGAAGGCATGTTTATAACTTTTTAACAGACTTTATTGAGAAGAAAAATTTTTAGACAATACTTTTAAAATATAGATAGAAAAAAGTGTTTATAAATCTTTCACTAGCGTATGTACTAAAAATCTAAAATTCCTAAAAATGAGGTGTTTTATATGAGTGATAAAATATTGATTGTAGATGACAATCATGAAATTAGAAATATTGTGTCTATATATCTTAAAAATGAAGGGTATGAAGTAATTGAGGCTGAAGATGGATACAAAGTTTTAGAGATAATCAAAGAAGAAGACATAGATTTAGTATTATTAGATATTATGATGCCAGGAATCAGTGGAATAGATATTTGTAATGAAATAAGAAAGGATTATATGATGCCTATCATATTTTTATCAGCAAAGGATACAGAAATTGATAAAATATTAGGATTATCATCAGGCGCAGAAGATTATATTACAAAACCTTTTAGTGCTGTTGAACTTATTGCAAGAGTAAAATCACAGCTTAGAAGATACAAAAGATATAACCAAGCAGACAATAACAAAAAAGTTATAGAAATTGGAAATTTAAAAATTGATTCCAACACAAGACAGGTTTTTGTAGGAAATAAAGAAGTATTTCTTACGGCTAAAGAATTTGAAATTTTAGAGTTACTAGGAAGAAATAAAGGAATCGTTATGAATATACCTAAAATTTATGAGGTTGTATGGGGAGAAGAATTTTTCAAATCAGATAATACGGTAATGGTTCATATTACCAAAATAAGACACAAAATAGAGGAAGATCCTAAAAAGCCTATTTATATTAAGACTGTTTGGGGAGTTGGTTATAAAATATGAAACGTTTTATAAGTAGCAAAATAAGTATACAGATTTTATTGGTTGTAATGTTTAGTTTTGTTACAACCATGGCTCTCGTATTCAAGCTTTTAGGCGGTCTTTTGCGTGGATATATATTACATTATCATAGTGAGCATGTTGATGCTGTCTTGGTTACTATCTTTCATATAATAATTACTATGGCAGGGATGATCACCTTTATAGGAATTTTTTATTTTATGACTAATAAAAAAATTAAATATATAAAACATATATCAGAAAAAGTAAAAGAAATTGCTACAGGGAATATAGGCTATACTATTGAGGTGAAGGGAAATGATGAAATAGCGGAGCTTTGTAATAGTATAAACACCATGTCTTTAGAACTTAAAGAAAAATTTGATCAAGAAAGAGAAAATGAGAAGATTAAAAATGATTTAATCACAAATGTATCTCATGATTTAAGAACACCTCTTACATCTATAATAGGATATCTTGAACTCATTAAAGATCATAAATTTCAAGATGAAAAGTCTATGGATGAATATTCCATATCAGCTTATAACACTTCCATAAAGATGAAAAAATTAATCAATCAGCTTTTTGAATATACAAAACTTTGTAGCATAGATTTTCAATTAAATAAAGAAAGTGTAGATTTATCATTACTTATTAATCAAATAGTTGGGGAGTATACTCCTATTTTTGAGAAGAACGAGCTACGAATAGAGGAAAAGACTGAAGATACAGAGCTTATAGTAAATATTGATATTGATCAATTTATGAGAGTTCTAGATAATTTGCTATCTAATGCCTTAAAATACGCTCATAAATATTCTACAGTTGTAGTAGAAGCCTATAAATTAGAAAATAAAGTGAAAATTATAGTAAAGAATAAAGGTGATTATATACCAGAAGATGAAATAAATAAAATATTTGATAGATTGTATAGAATTGATAAGTCAAGACAAGACAGCTTAGAGAGTAGTGGTATAGGACTTTCCATAGCTAAAAGAATTATAGACCTTCATGGGGGAACTATATGGGCAAACTGTGAAAATGACAACATATGGATAAATATTTTAATTTAGATAGAAAAACAAGAAACCTTAGTTAAAGCGAAACGGTGAACCCTATCATAAATAACGACAATTTATATAAAAATATATTAATATCATAAAATATAGAAATTAATACATAAACTTGAATATATTTCAAAAGTAACTCATATAAATACTATGTTATGTCAGAATGTTAGAAATATCTAACGTCTTAAAAATTCAAGTAATGATTATATGTCAAAAGGGGGCTGTCATATAATGATTAACCCACAATAAATTAAATGGCGTGAATTTATGAAATTATAAGGGGTGAATTATATGGATACAAAGGCATTTTTTAAACTTAGTTATGGTCTTTATATAGTTTCAAGCTGTCATGAGGATAAACAAAGCGGCTGTGTAGTTAACACACTTTCACAGGTTACATCCAAGCCAGCAAAGCTTTCTGTCACTATTTCAAAGGATAATTTTACAGAACAAATTATTGAAAAATCAGGATATTTTGCTGCAATAGCATTAACACAAAATGCTGAAATGGACTTAATCGGTGAATTTGGTTTTAAGAAAAGTGAAACTGTAGATAAATTTGCTAAATTCAATAGCAAAATGGATGAAAAGGGAATTAAGTATATTACTGACTCTGCCGCTGCAAGATATAGTTGTAAAGTAATTAATAAACTTGATTTAGGAACTCATATTATGTTTATTGGTGAAGTTCTAGAAGCTGAAGTATTAAGCGAAGATAAAGTTATGACCTACGCATACTACCATAAGGTTAAAAAAGGAATAACACCTAAAAATTCACCATCATATAAAGAAGAAACTGGACAAAAGGGCTACCGCTGTAAAATTTGTGGTTATGTTCTAGAAGCAGAGGAAGTTCCTGAAGACTTTATATGCCCTATATGCGGACGAGGACATGATCAATTTGAAAAACTATAATACATAATTAATAATAAATTTTAAGGACACGGATTTAAACCGTGTCCTTTTTTGTCATAGGTTCCTAATTATTTTTTATTAGATTAATTATATAGATCGTCAAATATTTTGTAGACATGTGATTTTTTATTGGAATAAAAAACTTCAGATAAACGGAGGCTCATTAACTATGCAAATGATTCCTAAGCATAAATTCATTTTTTTTGCAAAAACTAACAGCAGAAATAAATGGATATAGATTAGAAAGGAATGTTTGTTGTGAAGGTAGCCATTATTGGAGCTGGTGTTTCTGGATTGTCATGTGCAATTGAATTAGAAAAGCATGGAATTTATCCAGAAATTTTTGAACGTAATAGCTTTATTGGTGAGCACCACCCTCATGTGTCAGCCTTTTTAGGACTAATTACTAGACCAGCGGCTGATCCCATAAAATATATAGATAAAGAATTCGGAATTAAATTAAAGCCCCTAAAAAAATTTCGAAAAGTTATCCACTACTCACCTAATAATCAAGTATCTGTATCAGGTCCATTAGGCTACTTTATGATTAGGGGGAAAGAAGAAAACTCTGTGAAAAACCAACTTTGTAGGCAAGTTAAATCACAGATTCATTTAAACAGTTTTGTTCAGCCCGAAGATTTGGAAAGGGATTTCGATTATGTGGTTGTGGCCGATGGTCACTGGGCCATCCCTACTAGGTATGGTATATGGCAGGAAGTAATGCGTACATGGGTAAGTGGTGGTATCTTTGAAGGTGACTTTGAAAATGACACTTTAAAAATGTGGCTCGACAACCAACTCACAAAAGGAGTATATATTTACTTAGCCCCTTACAGCAAAAAGAAAGCTGTTATTGCCCATGTGGTTCAAAATATAGGGCATGAGGATTTAAATGGGTATTGGTACCGCTTTTTAGAATCCCATGGAATTTTAAAAGAATATGATATGATAGAATACTGGGAACGACCTCACCATGCTGGTACTGTTACTACTAATAGGGTAGGAAAAATCTACTTTGCGGGTGCTGCAGGAGGGGGAGTTGAGCCTTTCTTGGGTTTTGGCCAGTTTAACGCTGTGATTTCTGGTGTGATGGTAGCTAGGAGCATTGCCCAAGGAACAGATGTAAACTTGCTATTAAAGGATTTGCACAAAAAAAGTCAGCAGTTGATTACCTTTAGACCCTTATTGAATACTGCTACAAATGATGATTATGACCGATTATTAGGTATTATGAAAACTCCTGGACTGAGAAGCATGGTATATAGGACTGATATTGATATGATTAAACTCCTTTCAAATGGTTTAAAGTTAGTTTTAGGTGAAAGTAAAAACCAAGTTTCATCAACTAAAAGGAGGTAGTGATTTTGGGTGGATTTAAAATCATATGCAGTCAATGCGGTTCAGATAAGGTTATTGAGAAGAGTGGTAAAAATAAAATTGATCGGTTAGGAAAACGTGTTAAATACGCAGAAGGAATCGAAAGGCAATGCTTAGATTGTGATAATGAGTCTTTTGTTATTCATAGAACATGGTGTGAAAAAGGTTAAAGATACTAGATTAAAAGGTGGTGTAAATCACTTTTTATTTTTATCCTAAGTTAGCTATATTTGTACATATAAGTTTTTTATTGAAATAAAACAAAATTAAATCCATGATTGCCATTAACTTCCCTATAGGATTAACTAAAATTAACTTGAAAATCATTATCATATAAAGTAAAGTGTTACTAGAGTATTTTTAAGGAGGAACAACATGTTACACGAATTTTCAAGAACAGAAATGGTTATCGGTAAAGAAGGATTAGATAAATTAAAAGAAAGTAAAGTGTTAATTTTTGGAGTTGGTGGAGTAGGTTCTTTTGTAGCAGAAGGTTTAGCTCGTTCAGGAGTGGGCCATTTTATTCTGTGTGATGATGATGATGTATGCTTAACAAATATTAATAGACAAATTCATGCCACTAGAAAAACTGTTGGTAAGCAGAAGGTAGAGGTTATGAAAGAGAGAATTTTAGAAATTAATCCAAAGGCAACTGTAGAGACATATCATATGTTATATAATAAAGATACAGCTGAGCAAATTCTTCCAGAGCATTGCGATTATGTTGTAGATGCCATTGACATGGTATCGGCTAAATTAGATTTGGTTGAAAGATGTAATAAAAGGGGATTTCCAATTATTAGTTCTATGGGTACAGGTAATAAACTTAATCCAACCATGTTAGAAGTAACGGATATTCATAAAACTAGTATTTGTCCTTTAGCAAGGGTTATGAGGAAAGAATTAAGAAATAGAAGGATTAAGAAGTTAAAGGTAGTATATTCTAAGGAACAACCAATAGAAACTAAGCCTATAGCAGGAGATTGTAAGACAAACTGTATTTGTCCTAATAAAGATAGAACTTGCGTTGAAAGAAGAGCTATTCCAGGCAGTGTTTCTTTTGTGCCTTCTGTGGCAGGACTTATTATTGCATCAGAAGTTGTAAAGGACTTAATTAAAAAATAATAAAACAAAAACCTTGAGTATAGAATTAATGGCAAATTAAGGCCTTAGTCTATACCAAGGTTTTTTTATTTGTGTAACAAATACCAATTAATATGATGCATACAAGGAATAAAGTTATGGGAATAATAAAATGGTATTAAAATCCAGTATGTTCATAGCATTTATTATTGATGACATACTTATGAATTATGGTTATAGGAGAGATAAGATGGGTTTAAAAATGAATTATAAAGAATTTAATAATGCTTTAGAGGAATTGTCTAGGAACTATAAAATTTATGCACCTATTAATATGAATGGAAAGGGACGGTTTTCTGGAACAGATGTGGTAGGTTATGGTGAAATTAATAAAATTGAAGATGCAGTTTTTGGCTTGAAGTCCTATTATTCTCCTAAGGAAATTGTATTTCCAATTAGACAAACTCTATTTTATTTTGGAGATGATGAGGTTAAAGAACCAAAGGTTGATGATAAAGATACAATAATCCTTTTAAGACCATGTGATATAAATGGAATAGAAAGACTTGATAGTATTTTTCTTCACAATGGTACCTATGAAGATATATATTATAAGAAGCTTAGAGATAAAGTTAAATTTTTTATGATTGAGTGTGCAGAAGGTTTTGATACCTGTTTCTGTGTTGCAATGAAAGCCAATAAAACAGATAACTATTCAGTAGGTATGAGAGTAAAGAATGGGGAAATATATTTACATATTAAAGATAAAGACTTAGAAGAAGTTTTTGGTAATCTAGGTGATGAGGTTGATTTTAAACCAGATTTCATAGAGAAGAACAAAATTGAAGTTAATGTACCAGATCCAGAAAAATTAACCATTGATATATTTGAACATGAAGTTTGGAAAGAATATGATGAAAGATGTATTGCCTGTGGCAGATGTAATACATCATGTATTACATGTAGTTGCTTTACCATGCAAGATGTATTTTACGATAGTAATCAAAAGGTTGGAGAAAGAAGAAGAGCATGGACAGGTTGTCATGTGGATGGATTTACTGATATGGCAGGAGGTCACAGTTTCAGGCAAAAAAATGGAGCAAGGATGAGATTTAAGACCCTACATAAGGTAAGTGATTTTCATAAAAGATTTGGTTGTAACATGACTGTAGGTTGCGGAAGATGTGACGATGTTTGTCCACAATATATTTCCTTATCAAAGTGTATAAACAAATTATATGACATAGTAGAAGGAGGTCCTAAAAATGAATAATCCATATGTATCCTTTAGACTTCCCATAATAGATATAGTTAAAGAAACTGATATAGATTATACATATAGATTTGAAAGTGACATAAAACCTGAAAATGGCCAGTTTTTAGAAGTATCATTACCTGGCATTGGTGAAGCTCCCATATCTATAAGTGATTTTGGAGATGGATTTATAGATTTAACCATAAGAAAGGTTGGAAAACTAACAGGGGAAGTATTTGATTTAGCTATAGGAGATTATCTATATGCAAGGGGACCCTATGGAAATGGGTTTTTGCTAGAGAATTATATAGGAAAGAATTTAATAATAGTTGCAGGCGGAACAGGACTTGCTCCAGTTAGGAGTATTATTAATTATTTTTATGATAATATGCATGAACTTAAAAGCTTTAAATTAATTGTAGGATTTAAATCTCCTAAAGATATTCTATTTAAAGATGATATTGAAAGATGGAAAGGAAAAATAGATGTAACCTTAACAGTAGATAAGGGAGATGAAAATTGGAAAGGAAACACAGGACTAGTTACAGAGTATATAAAGAAATTAGAAATTTTAGATAAGGAAAAAACAGAAGCAATAGTAGTAGGACCGCCAATGATGATGAAATTTTCTAATATTGAACTTATGAATAGGGAAGTGCCAGAAGATAAGGTATGGGTATCCTTTGAAAGAAAAATGAGCTGTGGCATAGGAAAGTGTGGACACTGTAAAATTGATGATACATATGTATGTTTAGAAGGACCCGTATTTAATTATACAAAAGCTAAGAACCTAATAGACTAATGGGGTGATAATATGTCTATCAATACTAAACAAGTTAAAAAGAATGCATATAGAATAACAAAAACTAGAGGGAAAACTGCTTTAAGAATAAGAGTCCCAGGTGGACATTTAGAAGTAAAACATTTTGATATTATTAAAAAGGTTGCAGACGAATATGGTAATGGAACGGTACATATTACAACTAGACAAGGATTTGAACTGCCTGATATAGATTTTGATAAAATACCTGAAGTGAATAAAATGATTAGGCCAATTTTAGAAGGATTAGAACTTGCTATAGGTGTGGATATATCAGATCTAGAAAGTGGATATTGTGCTGCTGGAACCAGAAATGTATCAGCTTGCATTGGAAATAGAGTATGTCAATTTGCTAATTTTGATACGACGGATTTAGCAAAGAGAATTGAAAAGGAAATATATCCTAACGATTATCATGTGAAAATAGCTGTAACAGGATGTCCTAATGATTGTATTAAGGCTCATATACAAGACTTTGGCATTATAGGTTTAACTGAACCTCAATATGCCCAAGAAAGATGTATAAGCTGTGGAGCATGCGTTAAAAATTGTAAAAAAAGGGTTACTAATGCTTTAAATTTTGAGAATTACAGTGTTAAGAGGGATGCAGATAGATGCATTGGATGTGGCGAATGTATACTAAAGTGCCCTACTGGAGCTTTAACTAGAAGTAGAGAGAAATATTTTAGATTAGTTATAATGGGGAGGACAGGAAAGAAAAACCCTAGAATAGCAAGGGCCTTTTTAGAATGGGTTGATGAAGAAACTATAATTAAAGTAATTAAGAATTGTTATGAACATTATATTGAGAAATATATTGATAGAACCTTACCTAAAGAGCATGTTGGTTATATAGTTGATAGAACTGGATATGATTTATTTAAAAAAGAGGTACTTAGGGATATTACTCTAGATACAAAGGTTAAGGTAGCCAGATACATAGATTTTGGTGGTTATATGTATGATAGAAACACAATGTTTACAAGAGGATATAATTAAATTAATTTAAAATATTAGTTTAGATTAGGCACTTATATTAATATGGTTAAGGGATTAAGGACAAAATATCTTAATCCTTAACTCTAAACCTGTAAAATAAAAAGGAGAAAAGATATGTCTGGTGATGTTCTTAGTAAATTATGTGATGTGGCAAAATTAAAAGTAGATTTCTTAAGAAGGAGTAAAGGCAAATATACTGTTGCTTCAGCTTTAGCAGGATTTTATGTGGGACTTGGAATTTTATTAATTATGACTATTGGAGGTATACTTTCAAATGCAGAGTCACCATATACAAAGATAGTAATGGGAGTATCCTTTGGAATTGCCCTGAGCTTAGTATTAATGGCAGGTTCAGAGTTATTTACAGGGAATAATCTCATTATGATGGTAGGAGTTTTAAATAAAAAAGTATCCTGGTCAGATACAATAGGAATTTGGATATATAGCTATATTGGAAACTTTCTGGGTTCAATACTCATTGCATTATTGTTTATATATACAGGTCTTGCCAAAGGGGCAACGGCAGATTTCATATTAAAAGTAACATCAGCTAAAATGAATGGTACATTTATGCCATTGTTGGTGAAGGGAATACTTTGTAATATTCTAGTATGTTTAGCCGTACTATGTTCAATAAGAATGAATAGTGAATCGGGAAAATTAATTATGATCTTTTGGTGTTTATTTGCATTTATAACTACTGGATTTGAGCATAGTATAGCAAATATGACTATTTTATCGATTGGTATGTTTATGCCTCATCCAGAGACTATTTCATTAGTAGGTATGTTTAATAACTTAATACCTGTTACCATAGGAAACTTCATAGGGGGAGCATTATTTTTAGGTGGAAGTGCCTATTATATAGGTAAAAAAGATTAGAACTAAAAAATAGATAATGAGATAAATTAAATCTATGTTTCTTTTGTAAACTCAATATTTATTTAGTAAAGCCTTGCTACTTGCAGGGCTTTATTTTAGTATATATATGTATACTATAAAGTTGTTTATTCTTTGTTAAAGGTTAAGGACTGTAGGGAGATGGCCATATTATGCATATATCAATTAAAAAAAATATACTCATTCTTTTTTTTATTAATTTTTGTTTTGTTCTATTTTGCACTCAATTTAATCTAGAGATAGAAGATATAATAATAGAGAGTTGCTACGTTACCATTTCAATTATTGGTTTTATAATTCTTAGTAAAACAAAATTTAAGTTACTACAAATAGGATGGATAATTATCATATCAAGTTTTATGGTGGATCTTATAGATGAGTTTGATAATTACATTCATATTCCACGAGTAATTGATAAATACTACAATGATATATCATTACTTGTAGGATTATTAATTACTGTAATTAGTTTTTCTTTAATTATAAAACAATTAAAAAAGATGGTTATATTTGATCCACTTACAGGCCTATTAAATCGACGTGGCTTTTTTGAAAAGGCAGAAAAAGAACTTGAAATTGCTATAAAAAATGATACAACAGTAGAGGTTTTCTTTATAGATTTAAATAGGTTTAAAATGATTAATGATTCACTAGGTCATAGTGTAGGGGATAGTTTGTTGAGAGAAGTATCTAAAAGACTAAAAAGCCATATAAGAGAAACGGACATTTTGTCCCGTGTCAGTGGAGATGAATTTTTGATTATGAGTCAAAACACTCATAGGGAATCAATTGAAAAAATTGCTTCAAGAATAGTAGATGCTTTTTCAAATCCTTTTCAAGTGGAAGAACATAATGTGATCATTAATGCAAGTGTAGGTTTAAGTAGTTTTCCAACTCATGGAGATAATATTGAAGAAATTATAAAATGTGCAGATATTGCCATGTACCATTCAAAAATCCATGGGATGAAATATGAGATGTATAATTCAGATATGGGCCATTCAATATGTAAAAAGGTCATTCTTGAAAATGATATTAGAAAAGGATTGGAAAATAAAGAATTTTATGTTCATTATCAACCACAAGTAGATGCAAAGAGTAATAAAATTATAGGTGTTGAAGCTTTATTACGATGGAATCATCATACTAAAGGTATAATCTCTCCTTTAGAGTATATTTCACTTGCTGAAGAAACAGGATTAATAATTCCTATAGGTGAAATGGTACTAAGAGAAGCTTGTAAACAAAATAAAACTTGGCAGGAAAAGGGATATGAAAATATTAAAATGTCTGTTAATATATCCATACGTCAATTGCAAAATAATGATTTTGTTAATATGGTTTTAAACATATTAGAAGAGACCAAATTAGATCCTAAATATTTAACTTTGGAAATAGTTGAAACCTTAGTTGCTAAAAATATGGCAGATATATCAGCAAAACTAAACCAATTAAAAGAATATGGCATAAATATATCAATAGACGATTTTGGAACAGGATATTCTTCATTAAGTTATTTAAATGATTTACCTATAAATTCCATAAAAATTGATCGTTCCTTTGTTAGTCATAGTACTTATAATACTAAAGACCAAGCAATTATTTCAATGATTATTACTATGGCCCATTCTTTGAACTTAAGCGTAGTAGCAGAAGGGGTAGAAACGAATCAACAATTAGAGTTTCTTAGGAAATGTGGCTGTGATTTTATACAAGGGTATTTTACTGGAAAACCTAATGGTCCTATTGAAATAGAAAAAAATTACATACAAAAATTAGAAGTTACACAGGGGTAAGTTTATTAAGAACCACATAATCTTAATAAAATAATTATAAACATATTATTCATGTTTTTTTATAATAGAACATACATAGGAAAAAATATGAGAGGGAAAATTTATAATTTTCCCTCTTAATATATAGAAACTATTGTATAAAAATACTTTATAAAATTTTATAGTAAATAGCCATTCACAAAAAAAATATCTAATATGCTATACCTTATATATATATAATTCCTTCCGCTGGAATATCTACTATGCCCTTAAGGTAAATGTCACTTATTTTATTTTCATTCCATTGGGTACATATATCTAAATGGCCACCAGGTTGTTTCACTATCATATCTATACCTTCTTTTAATCGATGTGAAAGTGTTATGCCTAAAGCTGCAGTTCCTGAACCACATCCTCTTTCCCAAATAAGGCTTTCTGTTGACTTGACATATACTAAGGGTTCTATATATGATTCTGCTTCATTATAAAACATTATTCCAAGTGCCTCATATGCTAAATTCTTTAATTGGTCTTTCACATTTATGAAAAATTCTTCTTTTGAATCGATTCCTTCACTGTCAATCACTAGGTGGACTATTCCAGGAAACTCAACAAGTGTTCCATTCCTAATACCATCCTTATAATTAACAGAAAAATCTTTTATATGTCTATGTAAAGGTATTTTAGCAGTTGAAATGAAACTATTTATATTGTTATTGGGTTTTACTGTACAATAAATGATTTCATCTGAGCCTGAAACTTCTAAAGGCACAATAAATTCGCCTTCTTTTCTCTGAATTTTACAGTGCCCTCTTTGTACTAAGACAGCTGCCAATGCTCTGGTGGCATTAGCACAAAATTCACCGCCCATCATATGAAGTCTCACACAAGCTTCACTATTTTCACAGGAAGTCTTTTCTATAAATCCCACTTGCTCTGCATGAATGCTACTATAATCCATTACCTTTTTTGCTACCTCCATATACATGGAACGAGGTATTGGATCAACAATAAACACAGTCATGTTTTCAGTTGGATTTGCCTTTATAAAATGTAGCTTCATTATTATTTCCCCCTTTAAATATATCTCATTATTATTGTCCCCTTTAAATATATATGGGAAAGGCATTCATCTTAGGCTTTAATCTGAGAAATCTAGATTTAATTCTTTAAATTTATTAAATTAGAAAATCATTGCCTTAAGTACGCCGAAGATTATAAGTAAAATATTGTAGTATAAGAAATTAATAACCTAAGTATTCTGACCATAACCTTGTGAAACATAACACTATAAAATATTTTTTTATGCTATACCGTAATTATATCTTAAGTTATAATAAAACACAATATAGTGTACAAAAAAACACTATAGATCTATAAATTGAAGAAAAAGACCTGGAAAAGGTTGTTATTATCATTTAACTATTAACATTGATAAAGAATTCTTTTAAATGATATAATACACTATGAAATATTTTTTTATGTTATACCATAATTACATTTCATGTGGAACAATAGTATCATATAGTAAATAAGAAATTTTATTTAAAAATACGGGGTGACTTATGGAAAGAATTAGATCAATCGTTGGTAATAACTTGCGAATAATAAGAAAAGAAAAACAGCTTACCCTTCAGGAATTATCTGATATAACGGGTGTAAGTAAAAGTATGCTTGGAGAGATAGAAAGATCTGTGACTAATCCCACAATTACGGTACTTTGGAAAATCGTTGGAGGGTTGAAGATTCCCTTTACAATGTTAATTCAAGAGGAAAAGCCTACTGTTACTATGGTCAGAGAAAAAGACACTAAATCATTCATTGAAAAGGATGAATTTAAGATATCGTCAATATTTGAATTTGACCCTGAAAAGAAATTTGAAATTTATCATATACAGTTCTCACCAGGGAGTAAACATGAATCTAAAGGACACAATAAAGGTGTTGAAGAATACACTTTTGTATATGAAGGAGAGCTGGTTACAGAAGTTGATGGTGAAAAGTTTAGATTGAATGCTGGTGATTCTATTAGGTTTGAGGCAGAAAATACTCACGCCTATATAAATGAGGGGCATAAGGATGCAAAGGCATATTCAATCATATTCTACGGATCAGGCAATTAGTTAAAGGTGCTCATAAATATAAACTTCAAAACTGTCATTATGACGTAAAAATATGAGGGGGAAATTATAATTTCCCCCTCATATTTTTATAGAAACTTTTAAATAAAATACTTTATAAAATTTTATAGTAAATAACCATTTACACAAAATCTAGTATATTGTCTAACTGAACTGTTGAATCATCTTTAAATCTACGCATCATTTTCCTAAATCTTGCAACTTACCTTGTAGTTTGTCTATTTTTTACCACTTTTAATTAAATGAAGATATAAATCTGTAACTAAGTTTTTATTAAAAAAAGAATAATACATGGAAATACAGGAATATGATTTGTATTAAAGGAGGGTGCCCACTTTGAAACAAATGAGGTATTAATGTGTACACAACTATTTTATATACACTTTGATGGGGGGGAATAATATGGTGAATAAGAGTAAACTAGGCTCCATGAATCTTGTTGATTTTTTCATGCTTGGATTTGGTTCTATGGTTGGTGTAGGCTGGTCTGTGGCCGTTAATGGTTGGTTTGCCAGTGGTGGAGGACCATTGACCACATTAATAGCTTTTTTTATTGGAACCCTTTTAATGATTCCTATAGGATTTTGTTATGCTGAACTCACACCTGCAATGCCTGTTGCTGGTGGTGCTGTTGCCTTTGCTTATAAAGCATTTGGAACTTTTCCATCCTTTTTATCAGGTTGGTTTATTGCACTAGCTTACATTACTGTATTGCCATGGGAAGCCATTTATATTAATGATGTTCTTGCCCTTATGTTTCCCATATTAAAAACAGGAAACCCACTATACTCTATTGCTGGGGTGCCCATATATGGCAAGGGCCTAGTAATCGGAATCATACTTTCTACAATGGTAATTGCCCTTAATTGGGTTGGGTCAAAGGTAGCTGCAAAAGTTCAGACCTACCTAACAGGATTATTAGCAATTACTGGTGGTTTAATTATAATATTTGCTTTATTCAAAGCTAATCCAGCTAATTTACAACCAACCTATGTAAATGTGGGAAAGGGAACTCATAAGAGTTTCTTTGGTGGAGTAGTAGCCATATTTGCAATGGCCCCATTTTTCTTAGCTGGTTTTGATACAATTCCACAGGGGGTTGAAGAGGGAGGAGCTAAAATCAATTATACTAATCTAGGAAAAGTCCTAGTAGGATGCATAATTGCAGCTGGAGGATTTTATTGTCTTATTATATTATCAACAGGTATGGCCATGCCTTGGCAAGAATTTGTAGAACTTAAGCGACCTGCCATAGCATTAATGTTTCCCGTTTTATATGGAGATGGGTTCATTGGAAGTTGCATGTATTGGGTAGCATTAATAGCAGCCTTGGCTGGACTTTTAACTACTTGGAATGGTCTTTATATGGCTTCAGCTCGTCTACTCCTTGGTATGAGTAGAGCACGTTTAATTCCTGCATTTTTTTCTACTATTCATCCTAAGTACGGTACCCCAAAGGGAGCAAATTGTTTCAGTGCTATTGCCACATTAATAGGTCCATTTATTGGAATGGGAGTTATTGATCCACTAACTATTGTTGGAGCAACGGCCTTTGTCATTGGATGGTTTGCTGTTGCCCTTTGTGCCATAAGGCTTAGAAAAACTGACCCACATATGAAACGTCCATTTAAAATGCCTGGTGGAATTAAAACAGCAGGGATAGGAGCCCTTGTTTCAGGAGCAATAATATTAAGTACATTTATTCCTGGACTACCAGGATTTATGGGTAATCTAGGTGTATCTATTTTCTTCATATGGATAGTCCTTGGTTTATTATTCTATTTTGGTTCAAGCAAGTATAGAAATGCAGTTTCGGAAGAAGAACGTATTGCTTCAATTTTTAAACTTAAAAAGTAAGATTTTATTAATCTTTTAATCTGCAAAATAAAGCTCTTCGTAAGGAGGGCTTTATTTTCTTTTGTAGTATTATTAATAGATATGAAAAAAATTATATTAAGGACAAAGGGGATGACAGTATATGAAAGATATTAAGTTCATTTGTACAAAATGTAATAAAGAATTTCCAATAGATAAGGCTCTCTATAGATGTGATGTTTGCAATGAACCCTTAGAGGTAGAAGAAATAAAAGAGGGAAAGATAAAAGAGGGAAATGTACTTAATCAAACGATTTTAGATAGATACTCAGAGTTTTTTCCATTTGTAAATGTGGATAATGAGATAGGTCTTGGGGAAGGATTTACTTCCTTAGTAGAATCTAAAGAACTTGCTGAAAATCTAGGAGTAGGAAAAATATATTTTAAAAATGAAAGTCAAAACCCAACTTGGTCCTTTAAAGATAGGGGAACTATTGCGGGAGTTCAGCACGCCCTTAAATTAGGATATAAGAGAATTGGAACTGTATCTACTGGAAATATGGCACCTTCTGTGGCTGCCTATGGAAGTAAAGCAGGCTTGGAAACATTCGTATTTGTAAGTAAGCATATAGCTCCTGAGAAACTTAATCCTATAGCTATTTATAATCCTAATCTCATAAAAGTAGATGGGGACTATGGGAGCCTTTATTATGAGAGTTTAAAAATAGGAAAAGAAAATAATATATACTTCATAAATTCTGATGCTCCATTTAGAGTGGAAGGATCAAAAACTATAGCCTTTGAAATATGTGAGCAATTAAACTTTAATATGCCTGATTATGTAGTAGTTCCCACTAGTGCTGGTGGTAATATTAGGGGAATAGAAAAGGGATTTAGAGAGTTTAAAAACTGTGGTTTTATAGATAGAGTCCCTAAGATTATTTGTGCTCAGGCAAGTGGTTGTTCGCCCATATATAATGCATATAATAATAAATCAGAAACAATTGAAAGATTTGAGAATCCTAATACTATTGCCCATGCCATTGAAAATCCATTTCCTCCAAGTGGAAATGAAACATTGAGAATCATAAAGAAAAATGGTGGAACTTTTGTTGCCGTTTCTGATGAGGAGATTGTAGAGTGCCAAGGAATCTTAGCCCAATCTGGTATATTTGGACAACCTGCATCGGCAGTTCCCTTAGCTGCTGTTAGAAAGTTAAAAGAAGAGAATTATTTCAAAGGAAACGAAAAGATTGTGTGCGTTGTAACAGGTAGTGGATTAAAATATACGGCTGCCTTTGAAAAACATAATTTAGTAGCTATGGAATGTAAGATAGAAGAATTAAGTGATTTTATAAGGGATGAATTTTAATATTAGTATTAAAGATATTTTATGAAGGGAGGAACTTATAGAAAGTTGTTCTATAAGAAACATATATGGAAATTGAAAAAAGACTAGAAGAATTAAATATTAAGCTTCCACCTTGTCCACCACCTGCTGCCGTCTATGTGTCTGCTGTATTAAGTGATGATTTTGTATTTGTGGCAGGGCAAACACCTAAGGATGGAACAGAGTTAATTTACAAGGGAAAGGTTGGTCGAGATTTATCAGTTCAGGATGGATATAATGCAGCAAGAGTATGCGTTCTAAGATCTATTAGTGCTATTAAAAGTATTATTGGAGATTTAGATAAGATTGAGAGAATAGTTAAAGTCACTGGATATGTAAACTGTTGTGATGATTTTGAAAAGCATCCCCTTGTGATTAATGGTGCATCTGAATTATTAGAAAAAGTATTCGGTGAAAGGGGCAAGCATGCTAGGGTAGCTGTAGGAACTAATTCTCTACCAGGCAATGCTGCCGTTGAAGTGGAAATAATAGTTAAAGTAAATAGATAAAAGAAATGCCTATGCTGAGTATATACAAAGCATAGGCATTATTTTTATTTTTTTATTCTACTAAAGAAGTTTCTCTTAATGATAATCCTTCATTTCTTTCTATTATTTGTCTAATAGACCATTCGTTTTGGAATAATAATACAGGTTCTTCATCCTTATTTTCAACTAACATAGTATCCATAGTCATGGAGAATCTAGCCGCATTAAAGTTGTCCATTTCAACCCAACGAATATAACGATATGGTAATCTTTGCATAGTAATATCAACACCATATTCGTTTTTAAGTCTATATTCTAATACTTCAAATTGAAGGACTCCAACTACTCCTACAATAACTTCCTCAATACCTATATTAGGACGCTTATATACTTGGATTGCTCCTTCTTGGGCAATTTGAGTAATTCCCTTTAAGAATTGCTTTCTCTTAAGAGAATTTTTTGTAGATATAGTTGCAAAATGTTCAGGGGCAAATTGTGGTATACCCTTATATTTTAATTTTGATTGTTTTGCTGATAGGGTATCACCAATATTAAATATTCCTGGGTCATGTATACCTATAATATCACCAGGATAAGCTGAAGTCACCATTACACGGTCTTGTGCCACAAATTGTTGTGGTTGGGCTAACTTAACCTTTTTATTTCTTTGTACATGATTTACTGCCATACCCTTTTCAAATTTACCAGAACAAATTCTTAAGAATGCTATTCTATCCCTATGGGCAGGGTCCATGTTAGCCTGAATCTTAAAAATAAATCCAGAGAAGTTATCTGATTCAGGGTCAATTTCACCTAAATTACTAATACGTGGTGTAGGAGGCATAGTTATGTCTAAGAAGGACTCTAAGAATGGCTCAACCCCAAAGTTAGTAAGGGCACTTCCAAAGAATACTGGAGTTAATTCTCCTTTTAATATCTTATCTAAATCAAAATTATCTCCTGCAATATCTAAAAGTTCAATATCTCCCATTAATTGTTCATGAAGTCCTGGACCTAATAAATCATTAAATTTTTCGTCTGTTAAATCACCTTTAATTGCATCAGCAATAGATTGTCCATGGTTACCATCATCAAAAACTTCTATTTGTTCTTTGTGACGGTTATAAACTCCTTTAAAGTCCTTACCTGAGCCAATAGGCCAGTTCATAGGGCAAGAACGGATTCCTAATACATTTTCAATATCTTCAAGTAGTTCAAAGGGTTCTCTTCCTGTACGGTCCATCTTATTTATAAAGGTGAAAATCGGAATCCCTCTCATTTTACATACTTGGAATAATTTCTTTGTTTGATCTTCCACACCCTTTGCAGAATCAATAACCATAACGGCACTGTCCGCTGCCATAAGAGTTCTGTAAGTATCCTCACTGAAATCCTGGTGACCTGGTGTATCTAGAATGTTGATACAAAAGTTGTTGTATTCAAATTGAAGTACACTGGATGTAACTGATATACCCCTTTGTTTTTCTATTTCCATCCAGTCAGATACAGCATGCTTTTGTGATCTTCTGGATTTAACAGATCCTGCTGAACGAATGGCTCCACCGTATAATAGGAATTTTTCAGTTAGCGTTGTTTTTCCCGCATCGGGGTGGGAAATGATTGCAAAGGTTCTTCTTCTTCGAACTTCATCAATAAAATTTAAATTTTGTTCTGTCATTTTTAATCTTCCTTTATCTTAAATTTGTAATCTTATACTTAATATAAAAATGTAATCGTATTGATGTTATAACGATATGGTTTAACTGTCAATTGTTATTTATAAAAATCTTCATAAACCTCGTAAATGTCACTCATCCTAGTATGCTTATATTTAGGAAATTTACTAAAAGAATTCGCTGATATATTCAATTAGTTTGTGAAATAATATATGATATTCCATTTAATTCATATTAATTATATTTTGGAGGAAAAGTAATGAGTAGAGAAGTAATTTCAGATAGACAAGGAATAGTATTAGTAGTATTGTTTGTAATGGGAAGTACTTTACTAATGGGTACTGGAGGGGATGCTGGTAAAGACTCTTGGATAGCAATTATAGTAGGAATAATTATTGCATTTCCCATTTTAATGATTTATGCAAAAATACTTGCTACTTTCCCTGGAAAAGATTTATTTCATATACTTGAATGTGTTTTTGGTAAATTCTTAGGAAAATGTATTTCCATATTATATACATGGCTTGCCTTTCATTTAGGCGTATTAGTTCTTAGAAATTTTGGTGAGTTTGTATCTACTGTGTCATTATTGAAAACTCCTATGACTGTAACTATAATAGGTCTTGCCATATTGTGTATTTGGGGTGTAATAAATGGAATTGAGGTATTAGCTAGATGGGCACAAATCACTTTAAATATACTTCTGGTATTGGTAACTTTAACTATATTGTTGTTAATACCAAATATGGATATAAACAGGATAATGCCTATTTTATCAGATGGTATGAAGCCCATATTTAGAGGAGCCTTTTCAGCTTTTTCATTTCCATTTGCTGAAACGATTATGTTTTGTCTTGTTTTTTCATCATTAAAGGATAGTAAATCTCCATACAAAGTTTATACAGGGGGATTAGTAATAGGAGGATTTGTTGTCCTTGTTACAGCTTTTACAGAAATGCTCGTTTTAGGAGAAGTGAATTATACTGAATTATTTTTTCCTGCCTATAGTGCGGTTAGCAGAATAGATATTGGAGATATTATACAAAGATCAGAGATCATAGTGTCAATATCTTTTATGGGAGGGGGATTTATTAAAATATGTATATGTCTTATGGGAGCATGTAAAGGCATTGAAAAGGTTTTTGGACTGAAAGACTATAGATATATAGTAGTGCCAGTTGGTTTATTAATGATTAATTTATCTAATATAATTTATAATAATGTAAGAGAGATGACCCAGTGGGCTTTCAACATATGGCCTTACTATGCAATTGTATTTCAAGTAATTTTACCTATAATAATCCTTCTTGTTATCCAAATAAGGAAGAAGAAATTTAAGGGGGTGGGTGGATGTGATTGATTTAAAACTGTTAACCTTTATAACTGTAGCTAAAATAAAAAATTTTACACGAGCTGCTCGTATTTTAAATATAACCCAACCAGCTGTATCGCAGCATATAAGAGCCTTAGAACAATATTATAATGTGAAACTTTTACATAAAGATGGAAAAGAAATGAAGGTAACACAAGAAGGAAAATTATTATTAAAGTATGCTCTAGAGCTAGAAAGAATAAGTAAAATGATAAAAATTGAACTAAATAATAAATCATCCATAATAAATAGATATTTTGTAGGGGCCACATTAACAATAGGAGGTTATGTACTTCCTGAAATTATAGGTAAATACAGAAGGTTGCATGAAAATACAGATATTATTCTGTATGTGGAAAATACTCAGTCCATAATAAAAAGATTATTTAGTGGTGATATTAGTTTAGGAGTTGTGGAAGGACCCTTTAATAAATCCAAAGTAAAGTATAAAAAATTTAAAGATGATGAACTGGTATTAGCCCTTTCTCCTGATCATGACCTTGCTAATGAAAAATCAGTGACCATTGAGGACGTTTTAAAGAATAAGCTCATTTTAAGGGAAGAAGGATCTGGCACGAGAAAGTTCTTTGAGAACAAGTTAATAGAGGCTGGTTATAACTTAGAGGATATGAATATATATATGGAAATTGGAAACATAACCGCATTGATTTCTTTAGTAGAGGCTAATATAGGATGTACAATTATTTCAAAGGAGGCCATAAAAGGTTCTTTAGAATCTAATAAGCTTAAGGTAATTCCAATAGATAATTTTAAGATTATTAGAGAATTTAATTTCATATATTTAGATCATATTCATGAAACATTTATAAATGATTTTATTAGATTTTGCAATAAAAACTAAAGAATACTACATAAGAATTTCTTATAAATACATAAAAAATTATAATTTTATCTTATGTTTTCATAATGATATAATTACCTTGCAAATTCATATGTAGAAGGGGTGATTATAAATGAAAGATATTAAAAAATACATACCTGGTATTATTTTTGTTCTAGGAATTTCTTATTTATCCATGTTTATAAATGACTTATTTAAAAGTTATATAAATATTGAAGCTCTTACAATTGCCATAATCATAGGGATTATTTACAACAATACAGTAGGGACTCAAGATATTTTTAAAAAGGGTGTGACCTTTTCTTTAAAAAAGCTCCTTAAAATAGGAATAGTTTTATTAGGTTTCAAGCTTAATATTTATGCCGTATTAGAACTAGGACCTAAAATATTAATCATGGTGTTAGTGTATGTTCCATTTGCATTAACTTTATCTATAATATTAGGAAAAATATTTAAAGTAAATAAAAAATTAGCCACATTAATAGGTGTAGGAACCAGTATATGTGGTGCATCGGCAGTAGTTGCCATGGCTCCTTGTATAAATGCAGATGATGATGATTCAGTAATTTCCGTATCTATTGTAAGTCTCTTAGGTGCACTTGGAGTAATAATATATTCAGGAATTGCTACAAGTTCCATAAATATAAGTGCAACTCAATATGGAGTATGGTCTGGCCTTTCTCTTCACGGTGTGGCCCATGCCCTGGCAGCAGCATTTGCCCTTGGGGATACAGCTGGAGAAATTGGAACTATTGTTAAAATGACAAGGGTATTAATGATGGTTCCTGTATCAATAATATTAAGTTCTATTTTTAATAAAGAAAGTATAGGAAATAAGAAAGCTAAGTTTCCCATGTATGTCCTATACTTTATTTTAGCTGGTATTATAAACTCATTTAAAATAATTCCAGTAAATATTACTAGCATTTTAACAAAGGGAAGTTCCCTATTAATACTTATGGCCATGACAGCAATGGGATTATCAGTTAATTTTAAAAGTATTGTAAATAAGGGAATAAAGTCATTAGTAATAGGAACCATACTTTTTATAATTCTTTCCACTTTGAGTTTAATTACTATTCTTAACTTTATATAAACAATAAAAGAGATAAAGATATGAAAAGTTACTTTTCATATCTTTTTTATCCCTAAGGAAATTATAATATGTCAAAATCTGTGGATAAAAAATGAAGGGGTTGTAGGGGAAAAATTCCCCTACCTCTTTAAAGGAGGATGTTCAGATTGCAAGAGCAATCGTCGGAGGGAACCATAGGGTTCCATAACGAATCATACGAAGTATGACTTTTTTTATTTTGAAGGTTTTTAGCAAAATTTGTAGAAATTAATCTTTAGTAGGAGGCGTTCTTATGAAGAAATTGATTATACTATTATTTGCCCTATTCATGTGCCTTAGTTCTATTGTAGCCTATGGGGATGAGGAATTAGAAAAATTAAAGTTTACAATTTATGTTCCACAGGATGAAATCCTATTAAAATCCGGTTTTGCCAATAAGGATGAAGATATATATGTGGTAACAATGAAAGAAGAAAAATTAGATGTATTTAAAAAATATAAATTTAAATTAATGATCTACGACAGAAATACTGGAAAAAATAAGAACACAAAGACTATGGAGACTAAGGAGTTAGTACCCCATTATTCCATAAAGGGTAAAGTGGATAATAATTTTAAATATCTAATGGTATATAAGTATTTGAACAAGGGAACAGAAAATAAAATAGATATATATGATTTAAATGAATTTAAACTTTTAAAAACTATTTCAATAAATGAAGAGAATAGGGGAAGACAATCTTTCATAAGTTTTTCAGAGGATAGTAAATATTTAATATACCCAATGGGTCCTAGGAAAAAAGCTTTTATGGAAGAAAGTAATAATATAAAATTACCTAGACTTACTAATTTAATCTTATATGATTTAGAAAATATGAAACAATTAAAATACATAAGTATAGAAGAAAAATTCCAAAGTGACCCAATTCAAATTGAAAATATAGTTTTATCTGGTGATGGGAAAAAGATATTTTATGATGGAGTATATTTATACTATAATGGCAAAAAACGTTATTATACAAAGAGCTATTATCATGTAAAGAAAATAATAGATGTGGAAAAGTATATAATAAAGGATATTAAAGTAGATCCCAAATATGGACCCTTTAAAAATGTAGAATTTATAAACAGTAAAAACGTACTAATGGCTCATTATGATGTGGGGAATGTATCCATATATGGATTTAATAATATGGATGGAAGTATGAAGTATAATGCCACTTATAAGAGAAGTATAAATAGTGATTGGACATTAATGGGTAGTGCCTTAACCTTAGATAAATCTAAAATAATAGGACTATATTCTGATAAAACTTTAAGAATATTAAATTCTTATACGGGGAAAAAAATAAGTAGTATGAAACTGGAAAATCCAAGCACCTTACCCATATTTGTGGCTACAGACGAATTAATATTTATACCAGCCTTTTTAAAGTATGGAGAAGATGTTAGTATGCCTAGTGAGTTTTATAATGTGGTAGATATAAAAAATGGACTAGTAAAGGACAAGATTAAGAATAAGAAAATTGCCCATATACTTAGTATTAGTCATGATAAGGAAGTTATTTTATCTGGGGAAGGTCTATTTTGGGATAATGAACTGTCTAATAATATATATGTGTGGGATGTAAGTAAATTAACTAATAGAAAGTAGGAATAGGCTATCCTATTCCTCTTCGAATTTTTTTGATATAATTATTAAAAAGGTGATTTGGAGTGAAAAACATGATCATGATATATGTATTATCCTTATTTTTTGTAATATTAGGAGCACTGTTCGTATCTTTAGGCATGTTATTTGTAAACTATGAATTATCTCCATTAAAAAGAATAGTTAATAAAGAATTAGTTTATAAAAGTAACAAATTAGGAGTGCAAGTAATGGTTCCTGGGGCCATATTGGTAATGATGGCCTTTTGGATAATAATTAAATTCAATTAACCAGCTGAAATCTTAGCTGGTTTTGTTTTTTTTATTAATAATATACTTAAAGCTCCTATAAACATATAAATTATTAAGCTACCAAATCCAACTTTTATACCGTATAAGTCTCCTATTTCTCCTACAGACCAGATAAATACATATTGAAGTATACCCCCAGCCATGCAAATAAACCCTATCAAATCTGAACTATCATCACCAAACTCCTCTTGCATCATGGACATCATAACTGGGAACATGGAACAAGTGAGTAGGCCTGTTAAAGATATAAAAACAAGTTTTTTTGTTAGAAAGCTTAAAAGTATTAATATGAAATTTCCAATAAAAGAAATTAACATACTTTTATAAGAATCTATATAATTGAGTAATTTACCATATATGATCCTACCTATTGGAAAGCTGCCTAAAAATATGGTTAAATATTTTGCTGCTTCTATCTCCGTTAAGTTTTTAGTTTGTCTTGCAAAGATTACAAACCAAGTGCCTACGCCGTACTCCCAAATTTGTGCGCATATGAACATGAGAATGTATAACCATACTATATAACTTCCATATTTAAATCTTTTATTGGAGATACTTTTTTCTACAGCATTATTAAAATCATTATTTTTTTTGTTATAGCTATTACTTATGAATAGAATTATTATTAATATAAAAGCTGGTATACTAGACATGGCCATTATGAATTGCCATGAAAAGCCAATATTAACTAATTGACTTATAACTGTAGGACCAACACTCATTCCAAGGGCTGCTCCTAGATGAAGATTCATAAGAACCTTTCCACGAGAATCTCCTGCTAAAAGACCTGCATACATGTTTAATACAAGGGTGCATACTCCAAAACCAAACATAAAAAGTATGAAGAGAAAATTGAAAAGTGCAATACTTTTTACAAAAATCATGGAAAAGATACTGGCACCTGATATGAATAAACCTATAATTAGTGAATTGTTATATCCCAATCTTTTTGAGAAGATACCTGTTATATAAGTTGAAATTTGCATGACTATTCCAGAAATTAACACTAAAGTGGCTATATGACTATAATCAAGAGAGTATTCTTGTTGAACAATAGAAAATATATTAGTACGAAGAGACGATATATAGCATATTTCTCCATAGGTTAAAAAAAGTAAAAATAATGTGGATTTCTTTTTAAATTCCATAGAAATTCTCCCTTCTTAAAATTCAATATTATGAGAGTAATTGTGAATATTTATAACATTAATTAATTATATATTAGCAATTTCCAAATATCAACAATTAGCATATGACATAAACTGAATAATTTAATTAACTGGGCAGGTCATTTGATCTGCCTTTTTTATCACAAAGGAAATTATAATATCTCAAAATCTGTGGATAAAAAATGAAGGGGGTGTAGGGGAAGGATTCCCCTGCCTCTTTAAAGGAGGGTGCTCAGCAACTTTGGTTGCGTCGAATGGAACCATAGGGTTCCATAGCGAAGCATACGGAGTATGCTTTTTTATTAAAAAAAGGGAATTGAAAGAAAATACAGAAATTTTAATATATTATCTAAGTAGGAGGAATTGTCTTTGAATAAAACGGATTATATAAAGCGTTCTTTTAACCGGTGTAGAGAATATGAAATAAATAAAGATAGAGTGTATAGCAAAAAAATATTAAATAGTGAAGATCTGTATGTAAGGCATGAATACAGGAGAGAACTAATAATAGCGGCAGAGCCCTTTATGGATCAATTGTATAATTTTGTAAAAGGGTCTAGTTTTTTCTCTGTATTAACAGACGAGGAAGGTTGTATTCTTACAGTTATAGGAGATGAAGAAATATTATCAGATGCCTTTTCTTTAAAGATGATACCAGGGGCTTTCATGAATGAAGAAAATATAGGAACTAATGCCATGGGTACTGCCATAGCTGAAAATAGACCTATACAAGTATCGGCAGATGAACATTTCATAGAGGCATATCATAGATGGACCTGTTCGGGAGCACCTATAAAAGATGAGAATGGGAACATAATAGGGTCCTTAGATTTAACTGGATATAGTGAAAATGTTCACTCACATACTCTGGGCATGGTAGTGGCAGCGGCCAATGCCATAGAAAAAATGTTAGAAATAAATAGGTATAATGAAGAACTTAAGAATAATAAAATATTTGTAGAGACCATAATAGACTCCATTCCCTTTGGAATAATCACATGCGATCCTTATGGAAGTATCATATCTGCCAATAAGGAAACTTTAAAAATGTTTGGATATGATGAAGAAAATATGGAAGGGTTAGAAATAAAAAATATATTTTCCAATTGGGAGAAGGTTAAAAATTCCTTTGAAGAGGGAGAAACTACTTTCAATGAGGATGTAATAATAAATGCCAAAACTAATAAGGTATATTTTAATTTAACAGCATATCCTATAAAAGATGTTAAGGGTGAAATAAATAATATAGTTTATATATTTAAAGATGTTAAAAGGGATAGAAAATCCATAAATAAAATATTAGAAAGTAAGGCAATCTACACCTTCGATAAGATTATAGGTGAGAATAGATTTTTTATCCAAGCAGTAGAATTTGCTAAAAAGGTTGCAGATAGTAAATCTACCATACTGATTATGGGAGAGAGTGGAACGGGAAAGGAAGTATTTGCCCAAGGAATACAAAACCATGGTAAAAGAAAAAATGAACCATTTGTTGCCATAAATTGTGGGGCTATTCCAAAGAGTTTAATTGAGTCAGAACTATTTGGGTATGAAGAGGGAGCTTTCACTGGTGCCAAAAGGGGAGGCCAATTGGGTAAGTTTGAACTTGCCAATAAGGGAACCATATTCTTAGATGAAATAGGTGAGATGCCACTAGACATGCAGACTAGACTTTTAAGAGTTATAGAAGAGGGAACTGTAAATCGTATTGGAAGTGGAAAGTCTATACCTGTGGATGTGAGAATAATTGCAGCTACCCATAAGGATTTATTTGAGGAAGTTAAGAAGGGCGATTTCAGAAAGGATTTATTTTATAGATTAAATGTGCTACCCATTAGATTACCACCATTAAGAGATAGAAAAGAAGATATTCCCCTTTTAATAGAATACTTCATGAAAAAGATTAGTAAAAAATTAAATAAAAGACCCGTTGAAATCAATAAGGAGTATATGGAATTTTTAATAAACTACGAATGGCCAGGGAATATAAGGGAGCTTGAAAATCTAATTGAATTAGTAATTAATACGGAAAATATTCCAATAGATTTAAACAATAAATCCATATCCATAGAAAGCATAAAGAATTTTAAGGAACACAATGTACCAACTTTAGAAGAAGTAGAAAAGCGCCATATTAAAAATGTACTTACTAAATTTAAAGGGTGTGTTGCACTATCAGCTAAAGCCTTAGACATAGGAAGAAATACTTTATATAGGAAAATAAGAAAATATAATATTAATTGTTCACAAATGGAACAAAGTGCCAAAATGGAACAAAAATAAAGGGGTAAAAGTGTTCCTAAATGGAACAAAAAAGCATGGATGTGTTGAAAAACATATATTAAATTTCTTGGCACAAGACTTGCGTTTTATATTTGTGTTAATGAAAAAATAAAGGGGGATTATTATGTTTGGATACAAAGGTAAGGTATTAAGAGTTAATTTAAAGGATAGAACATATAAGGTTGAAGATTTAAATCTACATATGGCAAAGAAGTATATTGGTGGTAGAGGTCTAGGAACTAAAATGTTTATGGATGAAGTAGATCCTAAGGTAGATGCTCTAAGTCCTGAAAATAAACTGTTAGTAGTAACTGGTCCATTGACAGGAAGTCCAACACCTACAGGTGGAAGATACATGGTAGTTACAAAATCACCCCTAACAGGTACTATTGCTAGTTCTAATTCTGGTGGATTCTGGGGAGCTCAACTGAAGTTTGCAGGATATGATGTAATAGTAGTTGAAGAGAAAGCAGATAAACCCGTATATATAAGCATAGTTGATGGTGTGGTTGAAATCAGAGATGCATCTCATATATGGGGGAAAGTAGTATCAGAGACAACAGATGTATTGGAAAAAGAATGTGGAGAAAAATCAAAAGTAATGACTATAGGACCGGCTGGAGAAAAATTATCTAGATTAGCTGCTATTATGAATGATAAGGATAGAGCGGCAGGACGTTCTGGTGTAGGAGCTGTTATGGGTTCTAAGAACTTAAAGGCTATCGTAGTTAAAGGTAGTAGTAAAGTAGAAGTAAAAGATCCAGATGGACTTAAGAAGGTATTTTCTGAGTCTTTGAAAAAGATAAGAGAAAATGGAGTTACAGGTCAAGGTCTACCTACTTATGGAACAGCCGTATTAGTTAACATTATTAATGAAAACGGAGTACTACCTACTAACAACTTCCAAAAATCTTATGACGATAAAGCAGAAGCCATTAGTGGCGAAACTTTAGCAGAGAAGTACTTAGTTAAAAAAGAAGCCTGTTACAGATGTCCTATTGCCTGTGGAAGATACTGTAAAGTTGATGACATAGAAGGTGGAGGACCTGAGTATGAAACTATTTGGGCTTATGGTTCAGATTGCGGAGTTAGTAATTTAGGAAATATTATTAAGGCTAACTACTGGTGTAATGAAATGGGTTTAGATACTATTTCAGCAGGGGTTACAGTAGCTACTGCCATGGAATTATATGAAAAGGGATATATTAGAGATGAGGAAATAGATGGAACTCCACTTAAGTTTGGTAATGATGAGGCTGTCATTGAGTGGACTAAGAAGATGGGACTTAGAGAAGGTTTTGGAGATAAATTAGCAGAAGGTTCATATAGATTAGCTGAAATGTATGGAGTTCCTGAATTATCTATGAGTGTTAAAAAACAAGAAATACCAGCATATGACCCTAGAGGAATTCAAGGCCATGGATTGCAATATGCCACATCAAATAGAGGTGGATGCCACGTAAGAGGATACTTAATTTCTCCTGAAATTTTAGGTTTACCAGAAAAGTTAGATAGATTTAAATTAGATGGAAAAGCCACTTGGGCTAAGGCTTTCCAAGATCTAACGGCTGCCATAGATTCGTTAGGATTATGTCTATTCACATCCTTTGCATTAGGCGCTGGGGATTATGCAAGCTTAATAAATGCCGTTTGTGGAACTGACCATACGGCAGACTCCATATTTGAAGCTGGAGAAAGAATCTGGAATATAGAAAAATTATTTAACTTAGAATCAGGTGTAGCTCCTTCTGAGGATAAGTTACCTAAGAGGTTATTAGAAGAGCCTATTCCAGAAGGGCCATCTAAGGGATGGGTACACAAATTATCTGATCTACTTCCAGAATATTATGAATTACGTGGATGGAGTAAGGAAGGTATACCAACGGATGAAAGATTAGAGAAATTAGGCATAAGTGAGGATATGGCAAAAGCATAGGAGTGATACTTTGAACGTAGAAGTAAGACTGTTTGCCACATTAAGGGAAGGCAGAGGGAAAAAGGTTTATTTTCAACTAAAGGCTGGTCTAACTCCAAGGATCATAATAAAAGAGCTGAATATTCAAGAAGAGGATATAGCTATTTTATTAATAAATGGTAGAGATGGAGACTTTGATAGACCTCTTATGGAAGGAGATTATTTATCCATATTTCCACCAGTTGGAGGAGGCTAAAATGGAGAGATACGAGAGAAACATGTCCATGTTATCGGAAGATGAAAATAAAAAATTAAGTAGTTTTAAAGTATGTGTAGTAGGTTCTGGTGGACTTGGTGGTTATGTGATAGAAATGCTAGGGCGGTTAGGTATAGGCCATATAACTGCTGTAGATTCTGATGTATTTGACGAAACTAATCTAAACCGCCAAATATTATCTACTAAAAATACAATTGGAAAGAGTAAGGTTATGGTGGCAAAAGAGAGAATGGATGAAGTAAATGACACCATAACTTTAAATCCTATATATAAAAGACTTGATGGAAAAAACGGAGAAGAAATATTAAAAGGCCATGATCTAGTTATAGATGCACTGGATTCTATAGATACTAGATTGCTCCTACAGCACATATGCAAAGAATTGGGCATACCCCTAATACATGGAGCTATTGCTGGCTGGTATGGCCAAGTCTGTACCATACTGCCAGGAGATGATACTTTAAATATTATATACAAAAAAAGCGGGAATGGCCTTGAAAAAAAAATAGGTAATCCATCATTTACTCCTGCATTAGTGGCTTCCATACAGGTAAGTGAAGCTCTTAAAGTATTGATGAATAAAGGAGAGTTAATTAGAAAGAAACTTTTATATATAGACTTACTGGAAAATGAATATATAACTCTTAATTTAGAATAAAGGTGGAAGCTGTGGCTTCTACCTTTTTGTTTTAGTATATTTAGCACCAATGCGTAAAAAGCATGTAAAAAAATATCCTAAAACTATGAAAATTAGAATTATTTGTTATATAATGTAATATATAGGAAAATATAAAAATATGTGTAGAAAAGAAATATAATATAGGAGGAGTGAAAGTGAAGTTACGTAAAAAAATGATTTTAATGAATTTAGGAATGTGTATAATTGCATTCGCATCTATTATGAGTTATTTAATGATTAATACTTATAATAATATTGAAATGGCAAATACCATGATTATTGTATCCGTCATAGGAATATTAATTACGGGAATAGCTACATACTTTACTAATAAATATGTAACAAAATCTATTGTAATGTTATCTGATATTATAGATAGATTAGCCACTTATGATTTTACCTTTGATGAAAAAAGTGAAGCTGTAAAGTACTTAGAGTATAAAGATGAAACAGGAGACATGACTAGGTCTTTGGCTACTATGCAAATGAACTTAATAGAGTTGATGAAAAAGTCACAAGAGGTATCAAAACAGGTTGGCACGTCTTCAGAGGAGCTAAAAGTCATATCTCAACAATCATCCACCTCTTCAGAGGAAATTGCAAGAACTATTGAGGAATTAGCTAGCGGAGCTACTAGTCAAGCGAGGGAGACGGAAAACGGATCTCAGTCCATATATGAATTAGATAAAATAATAGAATCAAATAGAGTATTGATGGATGATTTAAATATATCTTCCAATAAAGTGGTTGAAGTAATAAATGAAGGATTAAATGTAATTAAGGAACTAATAGATAAAACAGATGAGAGTGGAAAGGCATCAAAAGATATCTTTAGTGTGATAGTTAAGACTAACGATAGTACAGAGAAGATAGGACAAGCTAGTGCTGTTATTGCAAATATAGCAGAGCAAACGAACCTCCTTGCCTTAAATGCAGCCATAGAAGCAGCTAGAGCAGGGGAGGCAGGAAAGGGATTTGCTGTAGTAGCAGAAGAAATTAGAAAGTTAGCAGAAGAATCTACTAACTCAACTAAAGAAATTGATAGTATCGTAGGAGAATTAAGGGAAAATTCTAGTAGTGCCGTTACTAAGATGGAAGAAGTTTCAAAAATAGTACATGATCAAGTGGTAAGTGTAGATGAAACAGAGGCTAAATATAATGAAATAGCAAATGCCACATCCTTATCAGAAAAGGCCATGGAAAGACTTGCCATATCCATAGCAGAAATGACAAGGAAAAAGGAAGACCTATTAAAGGTTATTGAAGGATTGTCGGCTATAGCTCAACAAAATGCAGCTAGTACTCAAGAAGCGGCAGCTTCCACAGAGGAACAATCTGCATCAATAGAGGAAGTTGCTAATTCTAGTGAACGTTTATCTGGTTTAGCACAAGAACTAGAAGAATCCATAGGTAAATTTAAGTTTTAAATAAGTAAGAGGATATCTAATTAGATATCCTCTTTATTTATTAACTTACAAGTGAAACTACTTGTTATTTTTAATTCCTTTATAGACACGTTCTTCAGTTAAGGGAAGTTCATGAAAACGGATACCTATGGCATCATACACTGCATTTGATATGGCAGGAGCTGTGGCTACTGAACTTGTTTCTCCTACTCCCTTAACTCCGAAGGGTCCTGTAGGGTCATGAGATTCTACAATGATTGTATCAATCTCTGGAATATCCATTGCTGTAGGAAGGTTATATTTCTCAAAGGAATAATTTAATTGTTTTCCATTAGGGTCATACTTAATTTCTTCTCCTAAGGCATAACCCATACCCATAACCACTCCTCCTTCTAATTGTCCTTCTACAATCTGAGGATGGATGGCTTTACCAACGTCGTTAGCACATACTACCTTTATAACATTAACCTTCCCTGTGTCCATATCCACTTCTACCTCAGCAAATTGAGCAAAATAAGGAGGTGCATTCTTAGGTACAATCTTACCTACACCAACAAATTGCTTCCCTTCCACATGGGCATCAAGGGCAATTTTGCTTAGACTCATTTTGTTTTGTGGGTTATTTGTACAGAAGATGAAACCATTTTCCATAGTTAGATCCTTTGTTCCCATCTTAGTTGACGCATATTCTAATATTTGTTCTTTTGCATCATTAGATGCGGCTACTACAGCTGATCCAGAAGCATAACAAGTTCTACTAGCATGACTTCCAATTTCATATGGAGTAGATTCTGTATCAGCAAAGGTTATTGATACTTTCTCAAAGGGAACTTCTAAAACTTCTGCTGCCATTTGACTCAATGTAGTTATGGTTCCTGTACCCATATCTGGTACTCCGCTGGCAACATGAACAGAACCATCCTGTTGGATAGTTACATAAGCATTTGAATAATCTACACAAAATGGCCATGCATTAGATACGTGGGTACCAATACCCATACCTATACCTCTGCGTATTCTTGTATCCTTTCTATTAAGCTCACCTCTACGTTCCCATCCGATTGCACTTGCACCTTTGTCCATACATTCTTCTAAACCAGAACTTAAACATTCGTAAGGCAATATCCAGGACTTACCTGGTGTCATCATGTTTTTACGTCTAATTTCCAAAGGATCTACACCTAAGGTATGGGCAATAATATCTACTTGAGACTCTATTGCGAACATGGCCTGTGGATTACCAAAACCTCTCATGGCCCCAGCCGGTGTAGTATTTGTATATACACCGTGACCATCATACATTTGATTTTCACAATAATATATGGAAAGACCCATGGCACCTAAAACTCCAGGTACTTCCGCACTAAAGCTACAATATGCTCCTCCATTTAAAACAGATGACATCTTTCTAGCAGTAAAGGTACCATCATTTTTAACACCAGTTTTCAAAGTTACATAGCCACTATGACGAGTATCTGATGCAATAAAATCCTCTTCGCGGTCATATACAACTTTAACAGGTTGTCCTGAAAGGATGGATAAGGCAACAGCAATAGGTTCTGCTTTTGCAGACAATCCAATACGAACACCAAATCCTCCACCAATATAAGGGGGATTTAATACTCTTATTTTGCTATACGGTAAATTAAATATACTAGCTAGAATTCTTCTAGTAGGATGGGGTGTTTGAGTGGTAGACCAAACTGTAACTTTACCTCCTACACTTACCTCAGCCACGGCAGCCTGAGTTTCTAACTGAGCTTGTTTTTGAACTGGCAATTTAAAGGTATGTTCAAATATGTGATCTGCAGATTGAAAACCTTCATCTATGTTTCCTTTTTCTATGTGAACCTTTTCCCCTAGAATATTATTTCCTTCTTCTGTAGGATGGATTTGAAATGCATCTTCTTTCATAGCCTCAAAGGGGTCATACACGGCAGGTAGAATTTCATATTCAACTTCAATTAATTTTAATGCTTCCTTTGCTATTTTCTCAGATACGGCAGCTACGGCAGCAACCTCGTCTCCCACATAACGAACTACTGAATCGAATAAGTATTGATCTTCCACAGGTTTTAAAGGTGGGATAGTAGTTAGTGCTGCCACTGATGTATTAAATTTTGCCCTAGACGTATTTTTATATGTGGCAACTGCCTTAACTCCAGGTAGGGCCTCTGCCTTTGTAGTATCTATTTTAAGTATTCGTGCATGGGAATGGGGACTTCTTAAGGTTTTACCATAAAGCATTTTAGGAAGTTTCATGTCCGTTGTGAACATGGCTTTTCCCATGGCTTTTTCAATTCCATCTAATTTTTTTACATTTTTACCTATAGTAGAATATTCTCTTTTCACTATTCTCCCTCCACAACAAGTTTTTCAGATCTACTTTTTTCACATACTGATAAAACTGCTTCTTCAATCTTCACGTAACCTGTACACCTACAAATATTACCAGAAATAGCTTCTTTCACATGTGACTTACATGGAGATGGATTTTTATCTAAAAGAGCTTTAGATGACATTATCATACCTGGAGTACAAAAACCACATTGTATTGCACCATGCTTAATAAATGACTCTTGTAATTCATGTAGATTATTACTAGTACCGATACCTTCAATAGTCTCCACAACAGAATCCATAGCGTGCATAGCTAAAACCACACATGAATTTACTGCATTACCATTCATAATTACAGTGCAAGCACCACATTCTCCTTGGCCACAACCTTTTTTTGTACCTGTTAATTGAAATTTATCTCTTATTATATCTAATAAAGTTTCATCTGGAGATACATATACTTCTACCATTTCTCCATTTAATGTAAACTTCAATAATTTCTTTTCCACTTCGCTAACCTCCTGAGTTTTATATGTATTTTATACTGTAGCTTTTAATAGAGCTTCTTTTAAGGCCTTTTGTATTAGAACTTCTAATACTTCTTTTCTATATTCGGCTGAACCTCTTAAAGCACTACTTCTTGGATGAGCATATTGTGCCGCTACTTTTGAAACTTCAATAATCAAATTATCACTAATTGTGGACCCCTTTAAAAGCTCTTCAGCCTTTGTAGCTCTCATGGGTTTAGGGCCAACTGGAGACATAACAATTCTAGTCCAATCAACAGAAGAATCTTCATTTAAGGATACTACAACAGCTACATTTAGCATTGGTAGAGCCAATGCATTACGCTGGCTTAATCGAATAAAAGAACTTCCTTGATTTTTTCTAAGGGCTTTAAATTTCACATGTGTAACTAATTCTTTTGTTGAATCAACAACTGATTTACCAAGTCCCCTATACATGTCCTCTACAGGGATATATTTTACTTCATTACTATCTTTAACTTGTGCTATGGCTCCTAAAGCTACTAAGGCAACAGCTCCATCAGCTGCTGGCTGAGCTTTTACAACATTTCCCACAAGAGTAGCTGTATTTCTAATTTGAAGAGATCCAACAGTTCCACAAGCCTTAGATAATAAAGATCCTTTAGCATTTATCAACTCAGATTTATTCACTTGATTATGGGTAACTCCAGCTCCTATGATAATTTCTCCATCCTTTAGTTGGATTTTTTTTAAGGATTCAATTTTATTAATGTCGATAAGATGGCTGCATTCTATTTTCTCAGATTTTAAATCTAAGATTAAATCAGTACCCCCAGCAATTACTCTAGCATTGCCAGGAGATAGAGCCAAGCTCTTAATCACATCTTCTGTAGATTTAGCTATGATATAATCTTTTAACAACTTAATACCTCCTCTTAAAATTTTGTAAAAATTAATTTTTTCTCTTTATTTTCTTATAACCATATTTTCATATCACTTCGCATAGTTACAAATATTTTCAAATATTTACAAAAATATGGATTTGTTACTATATTTTATCAATTTTTGCAATGCTTTTCAAATAAGAAAGAGGATATGCATAATTGCATATCCTCTTTCTTAAATTAAACTTCCATAATTTTCACTTCATAGTCATGTATCATATACAAATCTAAACCTAATTACTTTAAGTTTAACATTCTTACTATTATGATTAATTTATACTTACCAATTATCATTTCCCCATTTATGCATAGCTTCTAATATGGGCATAACAGAATAGCCCTTTTCTGTCAAAGAATATTCAACCCTAGGAGGGACTTCATTATATTGTTCCCTATGGACTAGACCATTACTTTCTAACTCCTTTAGTTTTTGGCTTAACATTTTATGAGTTATACCAGGCATAAGACGTCTTAACTCATTATATCTATGGATACCCTCTACACCAAGATGCCAAAGGATAACAAGTTTCCACTTACCACCTATTATAGATAGGGTATTTTCTAAACAGCATTTTAATTTTCCATTTTCATCTACTTGTATTTTAGATTTACTCATACTTACCTCCTAACTACCCTTTTGGGTAGTATATACCTAAAAAGTGCATACTTTTTTATTATATTATATGAGTATAGAATAATATATACAAGTGAAGTATAAGATTAAAATGAAAAAAGGAGAGTTAACTATGAGTAATGTATATCCAAGAACTTTTTCACATATAGGTATATCAGTACCGGACTTAGATAAAGCAGTAGAATTTTACAAAGAAGTATTTGGGTGGTATGTATTGATGGAACCTAGTGAAGTAAAGAAAGATGATAGTGCTATTGGTGTTATGTGTAATGACGTATTTGGTGAGGATTGGGGATCATTTAGAATAGCCCATTTATCCACTGGAGATAAGATAGGAGTAGAATTATTTGAATTCTCACAAAATGAAAATCCTAAAAATAATTTCGAGTATTGGAAAACAGGATTGTTCCACTTTTGCATCCAAGACCCAGATATAGAGGGGTTAGTAGAAAAAATAGTTAAGTATGGTGGAAAGCAAAGAATGCCTATTAGAGAATATTATCCAGGGGATAAACCCTATAGAATGTGCTATGTGGAAGATCCCTTTGGAAATATATTTGAAGTATATAGCCATAGTTATGAGTTAACTTATTCTTCAGGAGCATATTAAAAGGAGGAGATTAAATATGGACATTATAAAAGGAATAATTGAAAGAAGAAGTATTAGAAAATATACAGATGAAAAAATATCTGATGAAAAAATTAAGGAAATATTAAAGGCGGGCATGTACGCTCCATCAGGTGGTAATGCTCAACCTTGGGAGTTTGTAGTAGTTAGGGATAAGGAGTTATTAAATGAAATAACTAAAATTCATCCTTATTCCCATCCATTAAAAGAAGCAGATTGCGCTATCATTGTATGTGGAAATCTAGAAAAGGAAAAGTTCAAGGATTTATGGATTCAGGATTGTTCAGCTGCCACTGAGAATATGCTTTTAGGAGCTCATGGATTGGGAATTGGATCCGTATGGCTTGGATTGTACCCGGAAATGGATAGGGTAGATGGTGTGAGAAAACTCATAAAAGCTCCAGAAAATGTGATTCCTTTTTCTATAGTATCTTTAGGCTATCCAGGAGAAGAAAGAACTGTTGTAGATAGATATGATGAAAATAATGTACATTATGAAAATTGGTAATTAGCAAATTATTAAAAAGGATATCTAAAAATTAGATATCCTTTTTAATAATCTTACATTTAAACTTCTACAATCTGTATATCTTCCATTTCATATCCACCTAAATTCTCAAGTTCATCTTTAAACTCTTGACTTTTTAGTATACTAATGAAATTATTTATCATATGAGTGTCAATAAACTTCTTTGGAACTAAAAAGTCATAATCTTCTAAACCAATAGGAATGAAGTCTAGATTCATAGTATTGGCCACAGATTTTACTCCCACACCCACATGGGCACTACCTGATAGAACACAAGAGGCTACATTCATATGGGTAGTCATTTCCCTTTCATAACCCCTTATTAGTGATGAATCTAAACCTAATTTCTTTAAATTATAGTCAAGGAGGACCCTTGTACCAGAGCCCTTTTGTCTATTTACAAATACTAAATCCTTATTTAATAAATCTTCAAATACTTTAATATTCTTAGGGTTGTTCTTTTGAAGGATAAAGCCCTGTTGTCGTTTTATCCCCTTTATTAAAACCATATCTTTATTTTTCAAGTATTTTTTTATATAGGACTCGTTATAGGTTCCTGTAAGTTCATCTAATAAATGGATAGGAGCCATATGGGCTTCTCCACGTTTCATGGACATGATACCACCTAAACTTCCCACATGGGCAGATGATAGGAAAATATTATTATGAGTTTTACTAATTATATTAGATAGTATATCTAGTATTAAATCATGGCTACCAATAGATACGATAGTGTTTTCTATTTCATTTTTATCCTTTAAAAGTTCAACTTCTACAGTTTTTCCACCTTGGATTCCTTCTAGTTCTTGAGGAATTTTCAATATGCCGTCGGCCCTAACTAAGGACATGGTAACTCCTGCACCACGATTTAGGGGAGTGGCAATAAATTTATCTTCCACTTTACCTATTTTCATACGAACAAATTCCTTGTGTTTAAGGGATGAAACTATTTTCTTAGATAAAGTAGCTTTTAATAGTTTTTTTTTCTTGTCCTTAAGAGATAAAAATTTATGTACTAAGGGTTTTACGAACTCTTCGAAGGATAAAAATGCTGATACAGGATAACCGGGAATTCCTATTACAGGAGTATCATTTACTATACCCAATATGGTAGGCTTTCCAGGTTTTATTGCTATACCGTGGACTAGAAGCTTACCTATGTTTTTAATAATAGTAGAGGTATAGTCCTCTGTTCCAGCAGAAGAACCGGCATTTATTATTACTATATCATTTTCATCACAGGCTCTTAGTATGGCCTTCTCAATTAAATTCATATTATCTATAACAGGTGGATATCTATTTGAAATACCACCGTATTCTTTAACTAAGTTTTCAAATACCCTAGAATTAGATTCAATTATTTTACCTGGAGACAATTCATCATGGGGCTCTACTATTTCTGTACCAGTAGGAATTAATCCTACCATTGGCCTTTTAGACACTTCCACCTCTAGGACTTGACCACAGAGCATGGCACCAATGTCCACTGGGTGTATTCTTTTAAAGGATGGAATTATCATTTCACCTGCCACCATATCCTCACCTACAGGTCTAATATGTTGCCAAGGATAAGCAGGTTTCATTATTTTTACATTATTATTATCTATTTCCATAACATCTTCTATCATTATTACAGCATCATAAGGAGGCATAATAGGATCACCCGTATCCACATATATAAAATCCTCATTTAATAAAAGTTTAACAGGATTTCTTTCATCTGCACCATAAGTGGAACTAGCCTTTACACAAATACCATCCATGGCAGAAGCATTATAATGGGGGCTAGAACTATTAGCAAAAACAGCCCTTGTAGTTATACGTCCCATACTATCTATTGTGGGTATTGTTTCTGTACTAACATATTTGTTTATTTTATCTATTTCATCAAAGAATAACTTTTTAGCTTCATGAAGCTCCATATTAGATAAATATATATTTCTATCAAATTTTTTCATAGTTAGCCTCCTTAAAATAAATAAACTTTAACTTTCTCACCAACACTGATACCTTCCTTATTCATTGGAATTTTAATATACCCCTGTGCTCTAGAGATTAAAGTAATCATTCCAGATTTTCCATGAACGGGATTTATAATATATCCATCAGAGCTTTCTTCTATGGTGACCATTTGATAGGTCTCCCTTCCAGGTGATGCGTGAATATTAGTAGAACATACACCTTCTAGAAATAATTCCTCATGAGTATTTAGGTGTAACAGGTTTTTAATGAGGTACTCTCCAAGTACTCTAAAGGCCATAATACAAGAAGCGGGCTGGCCTGGAAGACCTAATACGGCCTTATTATTTATCTTTGCTATGATAGTTGGTTTACCTGGTTTCATGGCAATTCCATGGATTAAAACTCCTGGAGAGCCTAGAGCATTTATCACATCTGGAGTCATATCTTTAGTTCCTACAGAACTTCCACCAGAGAGAAGTACTAAATCACTTTTATCTATAAAAGACTTTAATGTATCCTTTAAGTTATTAAAATCATCTTTTACTACTTTTTTTTCTATGACGTCACATCCGAGTTCTGTACATAGGCCTGATAGGGTATAGGTATTTATATCTCTAATAACACCAGGCTTAAGGTCTTCCTTTGGATCTATGAGCTCGTCTCCTGTTGATAATATACATATTTTAGGTTTAACAAAAACATCCACGTCAGTTATACCTACGGATGCTAATACACCTAAATGATGGGCTTTTATTTTAGTTCCTCTCGTAAAGAGTAATTGATCTTGTTTTATATCATCCCCAATATCCATAACATTTTCTTTAGGAGCTACAGATTTATGTATGGCTATTTCATCTTGAAATTTTTCTACGTATTCTATCATTACAACAGCATCAGCACCTTCAGGCAACATACCACCTGTAGGCACATACATACACTTGTCTGAGCATAGGTGGGATTGGTTATGTTCTCCCATATGAGCATCACCTATCAGGTTTATAAAAGCAGGTAAAGTTTCACTTGCTCCAAAGGTATCAGCAGATACTACTGCATAACCGTCCACTGTGGATCTCCTGAAATGAGGTACATTTTCGAGCGCGTAAATATCCTTGCTAAGTATTCTTCCTTGAGCATTTAATATATCTATAGTTTCTGAAGGAAGATCGTAACTTGAAAAGTTTTGGTCCATAATTTCTTTTACTTCACATACCTTTGTTACTTTAAACATTTCCATATTTCCACCCCATATCAGTATATTCTAGTGATAAAAACTTTCTAGTTTTCAAATTATCAGTCCTAAAAAAATTATTGTTTTCCTCCTTTTCGTAAATAATACCATCCTCTATATAAACTATTTCATCACATATTCGTTTGGCCTGTCCTATGTTGTGGGTAATTATGATGATTGTAGTGCCTAGAGGTTTGATTTTGTTTAATAAAATATGTTCTACCATCTCTATGGAACTAGGGTCCATGTTTGCGGTAGGTTCATCTAGTAACAAAAGTTCTGGTTTAAATACTAAAGCACGGGCTAATGCTACCTTTTGTCCTTCTCCTGCAGACAATTTGGTAGCCATTTGTTCCTTTAAATACTCTATTTTAAAATCTTTCATAATAGTTAAGACTCTATCTTCAATAGTTTTATTATCCATCTTCCTAATTTGTAGGGGATAGGATATATTATTAAAACAACTTCGATCTAGTAAATAAGGATTTTGACTAACATAAGTCATACCTTTTAGATTTTCAGAAGAGATGGGAGAACTTTCATAAAGTATTATGCCTTCAGTAGGTTTTTCTAAAGAAGCAATGATTTTTAATAGAGTGCTCTTTCCAGCGCCATTTGGGCCTACTATGCCGTATATTTTATTTTTTTCAAAGGTTAAATTACCTATATCTAGAACTTTTTTATTATTATAGATTTTATATAAGTTTTCCATAGTTATATTCATTATCTATCACCTGTCATATTGTATAAAATAGAGTTAGTAAAAAAGGATATGGAAAGAAGTACTAGTCCCATGGCTATGGACATGGAATAATTACCCATACTGTTATTCATAGCTATAAAACTAGTCATAACCCTAGTATGATTTTTTATATTTCCTCCTACTATCATTACTGCCCCAACTTCCGATATGGCCCTTCCAAAACCTGTTACTATACTCACAAGTATGGTCTTTTTCATTTCTCTAAAAAGAAGAATCAATGTGTCTAGGGGAGTACCACCTAGGGTTTTGCATACTTCTAGTATTGCAGGACCCCTTTCTTTAGTACTATTAAATACTATACCTATAATAATAGGAGTGACTAATAAAGTTTGAGCACTAATCATAGCAGTGGATGTAAAAAGAAGTTCATATTCACCTAAAGGACCTCTCCTTGAAATTAATATGGCAACTAAAAGACCTACTACAACGGGAGGTAGGGACATACACGTATATATGATTCTTGTGATTGTTTTTTTAAATCTGAAATTTTTAAGACCCATATAAAAACCAGCAGGAATACCAATTAAAGCTGATATTATTGTGGATGAGATAGATACATATATGGACAATAAAATTATTGAATATATTTCTGTGTTTAAGGATAAAAGAAGATTTATAGCTTCTTTAAATCCATCTAATATGTATGACATAGGTTCCTCCTTTTATAGGTGGTAATAGGACGATTATTAAATAATCGTCCTATAGTTTAATTAATTATTTAGCATTTGGAATAAATAGTGGTTGTCCAAACTTTTCTTTACCAAATTCTCCGATTAATTTTTGAGTTTCTTCACTTAAAATCCATTTAACGAATTCATCAGCACCAGCCTTATTTATTTTCTCATTTTTATCTGGATTTACTGGAATTACACCATATTGATTAAATAACTTAGAATCACCTTCTACTAATATCTCTAAATCTAATTTGTCCTTCATAGATAGATATGTAGCCCTGTCACTCATAGTGTATCCTTGAAGTTCGTTTGTCATTTGGATTACATCTCCCATACCCTTACCAGCAGATACATACCAATCACCACTCGGTTCCACACTAGCTTCAGTCCAGAATTTTTTTTCTTTTTTATGAGTACCAGAGTCATCTCCCCTAGATACGAATTTAGATTCAGAATCCATAATATTTTTTAGAGCACCTATAACATCATTAGGACATTTTTCCTTTAACTTTGCAGGATCGTCTTTAGGCCCAATTATGATAAAATCGTTGTACATAACATCACTTCTATTTACTCCATGACCTTCACTAACAAATTTTTCTTCAGAACTTTTAGCATGAACTAAAAGCACATCAGCTTCTCCATCTCTACCCATTTGAAGTGCTTTTCCTGTACCTACAGCTACTACTTTCACATCTATTCCAGCTTTTTCTGTAAAATCTGGAAGTATGTTATCAAGTAGTCCACTATTTTCTGTACTAGTAGTAGTTGCCAATATTATGGAAGCTTTTTCTTCTACAGGAGCTGGTGCGCTAGTTTCTTGGGAAGCAGGTTCCTCCTTTTTTCCACAGCCTGTTAACATTGTAAAGATTAAAAAAATACATAGTGTTAAAGATAAGATTTTTTTTACGTTCATGATTATCCCCCTCGTAAATTAGTAACTTAAAAAAATAATAATGCCAAATCCTTTAAAAGGATTGGGCCAATAAAAAAACATTCCAAAATTAGAAAAGGAATGCTTAATTAAACATTATAGAGTTAATTTCCTTTCCAACCATGGGAGGCACAAGGATTTCTCTTTGTACCTATAGGTCAAAAATTCTTAGTCTGTACCTTAGAATTTTTGACTCGGAAAAATAAAATTTTTAGAATTTACTAAATTATAACACAATTATAATTTATTAACAATATTTGGATATGACCTGGATTTAATTAGGATATACATACAAAAAATAAAGGAATATGTAGAAATTTAAAGAACTATAAAAGGTGCATGAAATAAGGGGGGATAATAAAGTGAGAGGAAGAAAATTAGTCCTGTGTTTAACTTTAATTATTATAATTTTTACATCAAACTTATTAATAGGAACTATATCTTATAAAGTAATGGAAGAAAGGGTGTATGGTTCTAGAATAGATGATATAAATGCTCTAGTTGAACAAGTGGCAAATAGGATAGATGATAAAATAGTAGAAAAGAAAAATTTATTAGAAAGTATAAGTAACAATGAGGATTTAATCTATTATATAGAAAATAAAGATAGAAATAATATAATAAATAGCCTAAGATCTTATAAAAAGATATATGAAGAAATAGAAGAATTATATTTGGGGAATGAAGATAAAGACATGTATCTATCTTCAGGAGATCCGTTACCAGAAGGTTATGATCCTACTGGTAGAGTTTGGTACAAGGGAGCCTTGGTAGAGAGAGATACTTTCTATGAGGATACTTATATAGATATTATAGGATCAAATATAATCCATACCATAAGTATACCAATGAAGACCAAGGGTACTAATATTATAGGTATGGATATAAAATTAAATAATATGGAAGATATATTAAGGCATATTCAAAATGGTGAAACCTCATATATGTTCTTAGTAGATGGAAATGGGAAAATATTAATTCATCCAAACAAAGAAGTTATAGGAAGAGATATTTTAAAAGAAGAATTTGCTCATGAAGTAATGGATTCTGATGCAGCAGTAGTATCCTATGTATTTAATGACGAAAATAAAATAGTTGTTTATAGAACGTTAAAATCAGGATTTAAATTAGTTTTCATGGCTAGGGAACAGGACCTTAGTAATGTAGATAAAGAAACTTTTATAATAATCATAGGATCTATAATACTAGTAACTATCTTGTTATGTACAATTCTCATTAAATTTTTATTTAAAGATAATAATGATTATGGAACATTTATTAATGATCATAAGGATGATAAATTAAAAGTGAAACTAGAAAAACTAAAAACTTATAGGTTAAATAATGCAATAACGGAAGAAGAGTACAATAGAAAAAGGGCAAGTATAATTGATGAATATGAAATTTAAAAAAAGGATGTGAATTTTCACATCCTTTTTTTATACAAAAGACCTATTAGCCCTTTAAAGTATGGTATGGGCGCTAGATTGGTGTGCTAGAGATCTCTTGTATATGTGGATATTTATTAGACGAATGAGCTAAGAAAAAGTTCCCTATTAATATGTTTTTTATAATTAGTTAATAAAAAATTAATATTTAGTTTCTTCTTATTTAATCCTTATAGATTAATATATAATAGACAGTTATATGTTAAAAAAATAAAGGCGGTGAAGGGGATTTGAGCAATAAAAATGAAATAAATGATAAAATAAATATTTTAGGTCAAATATCTAATTTTTTCGTTGAAAGGTATAGGGTAGTTTATTTAATATTAATAGGATTATTATTACTAGGGGGAACTGCCTACATAGGATTACCTAGAGAGAGAGCACCTGAAATTGAACTTCCCTACGTAAATATAATGACTACATATGTGGGAGCATCACCTAATGAGATAGAAAACCTCATTACAGATGAAATAGAAACTAAAATAAATGGATTGGAGGATATAAAAGAGATTACCTCCACATCACAAAATAGTGTGTCTAGTATAACTATAGAATATGAAATTGGAACAGATGTAGATAAGAAAATACAAGATATAAATAATGAAATATCAAAAATGAAAAGTGAATTACCAGAAGATAGTGATGATCCTATAGTTAGAAAATATGACATAGGAAAATCACCAATTATGAAATTAAATATAAGTGGAGATTATGATTTAGTTACTTTAAAAAATATAGCAGAAGATATTAAAGATGAAATAGAAAAGATAGATGGAATACAAGAAGTAGACTTAACAGGTGGACTTGATAGGGAAATACACATATATATTGATGAAGGTAAGTTAAAAACTTATAACCTTACTACTGGTGACATAAAAAATGCTATTTCAAGTTCTAATGTAGATTTTCCAGGTGGAGATATAGAGTTAGATGATACAAATTACAATATAAGAACTGTTGGTTCTTTTGAAGAAATAGAAGAAATAGAGAACACTGTCATAATGACTAAAGATAATGTACCAGTGAAATTAAAAGATGTGGCAGAGGTCAAGGATACTTTTGAAGATGTGGAGTCTTATGCTCAAATGTTTGAAAGAGGCATGTCTGATGAAAATGAGACTACTAATACCATAAAATTATCAGTCAAAAGGGAAGACGATGGAGATATAATTGGACCATGTAACGAGATTATAGCTTTAATTGAAGGTGGAAAAGGAATTTTATATCCATCAGATGTATTTGTAAGTGTGGCTAATAATCAGGCTGTTGATGTACAGGACTCATTAAATGATGTAGTATCTAATGCTGTTTCAGGATTATTAGTAGTAATCATAGTTTTATTCCTGTTCATAGGCCTTAGAGAGTCTATAATAGTATCCTTTGTAATTCCGTTATCCCTATTATGCAGTTTTATTCTTATGAAAAATACAGACATGACCTTTAATGGAGTATCTGTGCTGGCATTAATTTTAGCCTTAGGAATGCTTGTGGATAATGCCATAGTTATAATGGAGAATATAGATAGAATAAGGGATGAAGGATATGATGTAAAGACTGCTTCTAAAGTTGCTACAAACCAGGTGGCGCCAGCAGTAATGGCATCTACCTTAACTACCATGGCAGCTTTCTTACCTATGGCTATGATGGGGGGAATCATGGGACAGTTTATGAAGGTTATCCCCATAGTTGTAATGTTTTCCATAGGTTCATCATTTATAGTGTCCTTAGTAATTACTCCAGTACTTTGTTCTAAGTTATTAAGTAAATACAAGAAGGATGAAAAGAAAGTTAGTCCTAAGATAAAGAAATTAAATAATATATTAGCTGTAGTATTTGTGTTCATACTTTCCATGTATGCATTTAGTATAGATGGAAAAATTGCCATAATAACTGTAGTATTGGCAATTATATTTGCAGGGGCCATGTTTATAAAGCGATTTAAAATGAAAGAAAATACTTCCCATGAAGATATGGCTGTAATCAAGAAATATTCAAAATTCATGGACAGTGTATTAAGTTCTAAGAAAAAGAGAATTTTAGTATTAGCATGTGCATTTGGCGTATTTGTAGCCAGTTTATCAACTATCCCTATGGGATTATTAAAGATTAAGCTATTACCAGATACTGATAGTACTACATTTACTATAAAGATAGAAACACCTCCAGGATACCTTCTAGAGGAAACTGGGGAAGTAGTTAAAACCGTAGAAGATTTATTATATAAATACGAAGAAGTAGATAACTTTGTAAGTTCTTTAGGGAGTGATTCTAATAAAGCTGAAATAGATGTAAACTTAGTTGAATCAGATGAAAGAGAAAGAACTAGTAATGAAATTGCTGCACAAGTTAGGAATGAAATAATAGATATTCCAGGAGCTAAGATTACTATAGAAAAGCAACAAAATGGCCCGCCTACTGGTAAGCCTATTAGTATTGAATTAAGAGGGGATGACCTAGATAGCATTGAAAAAGTGGCAAGTGATTTTAAGAACATTGTAGAGAATATAAAAGGCACCCAAGAAGTATTTACTACTCTTGAAGGAGGTAGACCCGAGCTTCAAATAGAGGTTAATAAGGAGAAGGCTGCCACATTAGGATTGAGTGTAACAGATGTATCTATGCAGATAAGAAATACAATTCAAGGGATAAAGGTATCTGAGCTTAAACAAAACAATGAAGAGACAGATATACTGATAAAAAATTATAAGGATGAATTTAAAACTTTAAGAGATTTAGAAAAGATATATATAACTTCAAATAAGGGTGAAAAAGTACCATTTACTACAGTTGCAAGTATAAAAGAAGACATAGGTTTATCTAAGATAGAACATGATGATTTAGATAGAATAGTAACAGTAGAGGGTGAAGTAGAAGGAATAACTTCAGGAGAAGTTATAAGACAATTTAAAAAAGAAATAACTGATTATCCTCTTCCAAAGGGTGTAACCGTATCTTATGGTGGAGAAACACAGGAGACACAAGAATCCTTTACAGAATTAGCCATAGACTTAGTGATAGCTGTATTACTAGTATTTATCATACTAGCAGTACAATTTAACTCCCTATCTCAACCATTAGTAATATTAGCATCTGTACCATTAGCTGTAATAGGAGTAATGATGGGGCTTATAATAACTAACAATAACTTTGGTATGTATGGATTTATGGGATTAGTATCCCTTGTAGGTATAGCAGTTAATGATGCTATAGTACTGGTTGATTACACTAACTATTTAAGAAATAGTGGACACAGCCTAGTAGATGCTATTAGGGAAGCAGGAAAGACTAGATTTATGCCAGTATTTGCAACGTCAATAACTACTATAGGTGGAATATTACCCCTAGCTATAAAGAATGCTGAATATGGAGAAATGGGTTATGCCTTAATATTTGGATTAGTTGCGTCTACTGTATTGACTTTAGTAATAATTCCAATAGTGTATTCTTTATTAGAGGAATTTAAACTATATAGGTCAAATAAGAAAAAGGGGAGAGTAGAAAATGAAGAAGCTTAAGATGTGTGCAATGATCGCATTAACTATAGGATTAGTATTTAGTGTCACAGGTTGTGGAAAAAAAGAAGCAGCGGCACAGGTTGCTCAGAAGAAAGTTGTACCAGTGGAAGTAATGGAATTAGGAACGTCTACAGTTACAGAAGAATATAATTCCTTTGGAAAGACATTTGCCTTAGAAGAAACTACTGTGGCAGCTAAGACTAAAGGTGAAATAAAGAATATAAACTTTAATGTGGGAGACAAAGTAAGCAAAGGAAGTGTTTTATATACTGTAGATAGTGATACTATTGTAAATAATTATGATATGAAAATAAGCTCTTTGGAAAAAAACATTAAAGATTTAGAGCTAAAGTATAATGATACCCTTAGAACTTACAATAACACTAAGATGTTATATGAAAATAAAGCAGCGTCAAAAAATGATTTAGATAATGCAGAATCTAGTTTTAATCAAATTAAATTAAGCTTAGATCAGTCTAGAAGAGATTTAGAATTAAATAAAAGGGACAGAGAGCTATCCGTTGGAAATACCATAGTTAAAAGTCCTATAAATGGTATTGTGGCTGAGAAGAATGTGGAAGTTGGAGAAATGGCAGGCAATGCTGACTTTAAAATAGTGAACTTAAATAGGATAACTATTAAAGTTAATGTGGCAGAAAATGTAGTAAACAGAATTAATGAGGGAGACAATGTGGACGTATATATAGAATCGTTAAATGAAAACTATAATGGAACAATAACTTCCATAAGTCCTATAGGAACGGGAAATAACTCCACATATCCTGTGGAAATAGAAGTTGTAAATGAAGGATCTAAAATAAGAACGGGAATGTTTGCAAAAGCTAATTTTAATATAGCAAATCTTCAGGACCAAATTCAAGTACCTAAGAAATCAATCTTAAAAGCTCAGGATGAAGATTATGTATATATAGTAGATGCGGAAACTAATATGCCTAAAAAAACAGTTGTGGAGACAGGAATAGTAAACAACGGATTAGTCCAAGTTAAAAATGGATTAAAGGCAGGAGATAAATTAGTTGTAAAAGGTCAAGAATATGTGGATGAAAAAAGTGAAGTTAAAATAGTAAACTAATTGGAGGAAACTATGTCTATAAGAACTAGGCTTATACTCTCATACATAGGGATGATTCTCATCCCTATGATTCTCATTTATCTTTTTTATGGTATGTTAGGTAGTTTAGTATTTAATGATGAATTAAATTATTATGAAAAGGCAAATCCAGTTAAATTGATGGGAAGAAGTGTATATAAGGGTGAGAAAATTTTAAGGAAACTAAATATAGATTATATTAATAATAAGGAAAAACTAAAGGATATAAATTATTTAAAATCCTTTGATAAGGAACTAGATGAAGTATTTTTAGGTATGGTTGTAAAGGAGAATGGAGAAACAAAATATGTTTCAGATATATTAAATGAAGAGAGAATACTAACTAACATACCTGACTTTGGTGAAAATGCAGATATGCAATATGACACTATTGAAAAACATGGATTTGTAGTAGGAGCCCAAAGGGATTTCATAATAGATGATTCTAATATGAGTATTTATCTTATAGCTGACGTATTAGAAGGAAGAACCATCATAAAAAAAATTGAAATATATACCTTAGCAATAGCTACCTTAGCGGTATTAATAGTAGCTTTTGGTTTAACTTTTTCCATGTATAGGGGAATAATAAAACCTATTGAAAAATTAAAAAATGGAACTAGCCAGATTAAAAAAGGTAATTTAGATCACAATATTGAAGAACATGGAAATGATGAGATGGGAGAATTAATAAGAGATTTTGAAGATATGAGATTGAGGTTAAGACACGCTAGGGATATGCATATTAAGTATGAAGCCAATAGAAAAAACCTAATATCTAATATATCCCATGATTTAAAAACTCCCATAATGTCCATAAAAGGATATATAGAGGGAATAAAAGATGGAGTTGCAAAATCTCCAGAAAAAATGGACAAATATATAAATACCATATATGATAAAACTAACCACATGGAGAACCTAATAAATGAGTTGTTTTTATTTTCAAAGCTTGATTTAAATAAGGTTGATTTTGATTTTCAAACTATTGACATAGTAAAATATTTAAAATACTGTGTTGAAGATTTAAGTTTTGATATGGAAAAGACAGGTGGAATTATAGAGTTTAATCAGAAAAATGAAGAAATTATGGTAATAGCAGATTTACAAAAACTTCAGCGTATAATACTAAACATTATACAAAATTCCATGAAGTATAAATCAGAAAAAAATTTAGTAGTAGAAATAAATATTAAAGAATATGAAGACCTTGTTAAAATTGAAATTAAAGATAATGGAAAGGGCATAAGCAAAGAGGACCTTCCATATATTTTTGATAGATTCTATAGGGCAGACAAATCTAGAAATACATCCATTGGCGGAAGCGGATTAGGCTTGGCCATATCTAAGGAGATTATAAAGGCTCATGGTGGAGATATATGGGCTGAAAGTGAGATAAATGAAGGGACTAGTATATTTTTCTCCATAAGAAAATGTTAAATAAAGAGGGAGGAGTACTTGTATGAAGAAAATATTAATTATTGAAGATGATATAAGTATTGCCGAATTGGAAAAGGACTATTTAGAAATCAATGACTTTGAAGTTGAAATAGAAACAAGTGGTCAAGCAGGACTAGATAGGGCATTAAAGGGAAAGTTTGACTTAATAATATTAGATTTGATGCTTCCAGAAATAGATGGATTTAAAATATGCAAATCTTTAAGAAATGATATAGATATTCCAATACTGATGGTTTCTGCTAAGGGAGAGGGAATAGATAAAATAAGAGGATTAGGCCTTGGTGCAGATGATTATATAACCAAACCATTTAGTCCAAGTGAATTGGTGGCTAGGGTTAAAGCTCATCTTGGAAGATATGAACGCCTTACTAATAAGAGTGTAAGTAATAATAAAAATATAGAGATTAATGGATTAGTTATAGATAATTACTCAAAGCGAGCTTATGTAAACGACAAGGAAGTAAATCTTTCCTCTAAGGAATTTGACATATTAGAGCTATTAGGTAAAAATCCTAATAGGGTCTTTAGTAAGGAAGAAATATTTGAGAGAATATGGGGATTAGATTCCTTTGGAGATATATCCACAGTAACAGTTCACATAAGAAAGATAAGAGAAAAAATTGAAGCAGATCCATCTAATCCACAATACATAGAAACACTGTGGGGTCTTGGATATAGAATTAAAGATAAAAATAACTAGGAGAATTTCTCCTAGTTATTTTTTTATACAAAAACCTTCTTTATATTAGTTCATAAAAAATTAAGAAAGATTAATATTTACTTTCCTCTTATTTAAACCTTATAGATTAATCTATAATAGACAGTTATATATGGATAAATTAATTGTATTATTCTGTTAAAAAAATAAAGGCGGTGAAGGGAACTTGAGCAATAGAAATGAAATAAACGATAAAATAAATATTCTAGGAAAAATATCTAATTTTTTCGTGGAAAGATACAGAGTAGTGTATTTAATTCTAATAGGATTATTATTATTGGGAGGAAGTGCCTACCTAGGGTTACCTAGGGAAAGAGGACCTGAAGTTGAATTTAACGAGGTAACTATAAGCACTACATATGTGGGAGCATCATCTAATGAGATAGAAAACCTCATTACAGATGAAATAGAAACTCAGATAAATGGATTAGAGGACATAAAAAATATTACATCCACATCACTAAGTGGTAGATCTACCATAACTGTAGAATACCCATATGGAATAGATATAGATAAAAAAATGCAAGATATAAATAATGAAATAGCAAAAATAAAAGGTGACTTACCAGAAGATAGTGATGAGCCTGTAATTACTAAAAATGATATGTTAAAAAGACCAATTATGAGATTAAATGTAAATGGTGATTATGATTTAGTTACTTTAAAAAACATAGCAGAAGATGTTAAGGATGAAATAGAAAAGATAGATGGAATAAAAGAAGTAGGGTTAACAGGTGGACTTGATAGGGAAATACACATATACATTGATGAAGGCAAGTTAAGAACATATAACCTTACTACCACAGATATAAATAATGCCGTTTCAAATTCTAATTTGAATTTTCCAGGTGGAGATATAGAATTAGATGATACAAATTACAATATAAGAACGGTTGGGTCTTTTGAAGAAATAGAAGAAATAGAAAACATTGTCATAATGACTAAAGACAATGTGTCTGTAAAATTAAAAGATGTGGCAGAGGTGAAGGATACCTTTAAAGACGTAAAGACTTATGCTCAAATGTTTGAAAGGGGCTTTTCTGAGGAAAATGAGACTACTAATACGATAAAATTAACAATTGAAAGGGAAAATGATGGAGATATAATTGGGCCGGCTAATGGAATAATAGCCTTAATAGAAGATGAAAAAGGAATTTTATATCCATCAGATGTATCTGTAAGTGTGGCATACAATCAAGCTGTAGATGTGAAGAATTCTTTAAATGATGTAACATCTAACGCTGTTTCAGGATTATTAGTAGTAATAATAGTTTTATTCCTGTTTATAGGCCTTAGGGAATCCATAATAGTATCCTTTGTAATTCCATTATCCCTATTAGCAACTTTCTATCTTCTCCAAAGTGCGGATTTGACCTTTAATGAAATGACGGTATTGGCGTTGATTTTGTCATTAGGAATGCTTGTGGATAATGCCATAGTTATAATGGAGAATATAGATAGAATAAGGGATGAAGGGTATGATGTGAAGACTGCTTCTAAGGTTGCTACAAACCAAGTGGCACCAGCAGTAATGGCATCTACCTTAACTACAATGGCAGCCTTTTTCCCAATGACCCTTATGACAGGACCAATAGGGCAATTTATGAAGGTAATCCCAATTGGTGTAATGTTTGCCATAGGTTCATCCTTTGTAGTATCTTTAGGAATTACTCCAGTACTTTGTTCTAAGTTATTAAGTAGATATAAGGATGATGGAAAGAAATTTGCTCCTAAGATAGAGAAATTAAATAATATACTAGCTGTATTATTTGTGCTTATACTTTCCATGTATGCCTTTAGTATAGATGGAGAGATTGCCATAATAACTGTAGTGTTGTCAGTTATATTTGCAGGAGCCATGTTCATAAAGAAATTTAAGAGGAAAGAAAATACTCCCCATGATGATATGATCATAATCAAGAAGTATTCAAACTTTATGGATGGATTACTACAATCTAAAAAGAAGAGGATTTTAGTGTTAGTATGTGCTTTAGTCCTATTTGTATCAAGTTTAGCAACAATCCCTATGGGTTTGTTGAAAATTAAATTAATGCCAGATGAAGATGCTACAGCGCTTGCTATTAATATAGAGACACCACCAGGGTATCTATTAAGTGAAACGGCTGAAGTAGTTGAAGATGTAGAAAGTTTACTATACAAGTATGAAGAAGTAGATAATTTTGTAAGTACTCTAGGAAGTGATTCAAATACGGCATCAATAGATGTAAACTTATTAGAAACAAATGAAAGGGAAAAAACTAGTAGTGAGATTACAGCAATGATTAGAAGTGAAGTTGTAAACATCCCTGGGGCAAAGATTACTGTAGAAGAGGATGAAGGTGGTCCTGCTGGTGGAGCAGATATAAGTGTTGAAGTAAGGGGAGATGACCTAGATAGCCTAGAAGCAGTTGCAAATGACTTTAAAGAAATCATAGCTAATATAGAAGGAACTAAAGAAGTGTTTACTACTTTAGAAGGTGGTAGACCAGAACTTCAAATAGAAGTTAATAAGGAAAAGGCAGCCACATTAGGCTTAAGTGTATCAGATGTATCTAGGCAAATAAGAAATACAATCCAAGGCATAACTATATCTGAGTTTAAACAAAATGATGAAGAGATAGATATAATAATAAAAAATTATAAGGATGAGTTTAAAACTCTAAAAGATTTAGAGAAGATATATATAACTTCTAATAATGGTGAAAAAGTACCATTTACAACAGTTGCAAGTATAAAAGAAGATATAGGTCTATCTAAGATAGAACATGATGATTTAGACAGAATAGTAAAAATAGAAGGTAATGTAGAAGGTATAACTGCAAGTGAGGTAATTAACCAATTTAAAGAGGAAATAACAGATTATCCCCTACCAAAGGGAATAACCATATCCTATGGTGGTGAGACAGAACACGTTACAGAGATCTTTACTCAGTTGATTTCCAATATGACAGTGGCTGTATTATTGGTATTTATCATATTAGCAGTACAATTTAACTCCCTATCTCAACCATTAGTAATATTAGCATCTGTACCATTAGCCATAATAGGTGTAATGGTAGGGCTTATAATAACTAATAATAACTTCGGTGTCTATGGATTTATGGGAGTAGTATCCTTAGTAGGTATAGCCGTTAATGATGCCATAGTATTGGTTGATTATACTAACTATTTAAGAAAAAATGGCCACAGCCTATTAGATGCTATTAGGGAAGCAGGAAAGACCAGATTTCTACCAGTATTTGCAACATCGATAACTACTATAGGGGGAATATTACCTTTATCCATAAAGAGTGCTGAATATGGTGAAATGGGTTACGCCTTAATATTTGGATTAGTTGCTTCTACTGTACTGACTCTAGTAATAATTCCAATAATATATTCTTTACTAGAGGAATTTAAAATATTTAGGTCAAATAAGAAGAAAGGGAGAGTAGAAAATGAAGAAGTTTAAGATGGGTGCAATGGTCGCATTAACTATAGGATTACTATTTAGTATCACAGGTTGTGGGGCAAAACAAGCGGAGGCGGAAGTTGCTCAAAAGAAAGTTGTGCCAGTGGAAGTAGTGGAATTAGGTACATCTACAGTTACAGAAGAATATGATTCCTTTGGAAAAACATATGCATTAGAAGAAACTACTGTGTCAGCTAAGACTAAAGGTGAAATAAAGAATATAAACTTTAATGTGGGAGATAAGATAAGTAAGGGGGATATCCTTTATGTTGTAGATAGTGATACCCTTGTAAATAGCTATGATATGCAAATTAGCTCATTAGAAAAGTCTATTAAGAATTTAGAACTTCAATATAATGATGCCCTTAGAACTTACAATAATACTAAGACCTTATATGAAAATAGTGCAGCTTCTAAAAACGATTTAGATAATACCCAGTCTCAATTAAATCAAATTAAATTGAACTTAGATCAATCAAAAAAGGATTTGGAATTAAATAAAAGAGAGAGAGAACTATCCATTGGAGATACTATAGTGAAGAGTCCTATAAGTGGTATTGTTGCTGAGAAGAATATAGAAGTTGGAGAAATGGCAGGAAATGCTGACTTTAAAATAGTTAATTTAAACAAAATAAATATTAAAGTTAATGTGGCAGAAAATGTGGTAAACAGAATTAATGAGGGAGACCATGTGGATGTATATATAGAATCGTTAAACGCAAACTATAATGGAACAATAAGTTCCATAAGCCCCATAGGAACAGGAAATAACTCAACATATCCTGTAGAAATAGAAGTTGTAAATGAAGGTTATAAAATAAGAACGGGAATGTTTGCACAGGCTAATTTTAAAATAGCAAATCTTCAAGACCAAATTCAAGTACCTAAGAAATCTATCTTAAAAGCTCAAAAGGAAGATTATGTATATGTAGTAGATATGGAAAATAATATGCCTAAGAAAATAGTTGTGGAGACGGGAATAGTAAGCAACGGATTAGTTCAAGTTAAAAATGGATTAAAGGCAGGAGATATATTAGTTGTAACAGGTCAAGAATATGTGGATGAAAAAAGTGAAGTTAAGATAGTAAACTAATTGGAGGAAACTATGCTTATAAGAACGAGGCTTATACTTTCACACATAGGGGTGATTCTCATCCCTATGATTCTCAAATATTAAATGAAGAGAGAGGGGGACTTGTGTGAAGAAAATATTGATTATTGAAGATGATGTAAGTATTGCCAAATTAGAAAAGGACTATTTAGAAATTCATGGCTATGATGTAGAAATAGAAACAAGTGGCCAAAAGGGTCTAGATAGGGCATTAAAGGAAGAGTTTGATTTAATAATATTAGATTTGATGCTTCCAGAAATTGATGGATTTAAAATATGCAAGTCCTTTAGAACAAATATAGATATTCCCATACTTATGGTTTCTGCTAAGGGAGAGGGAGTAGACAAAATAAGGGGATTAGGTCTTGGTGCGGATGATTATATAACTAAGCCTTTTAGTCCAAGTGAATTGGTGGCTAGAGTTAAAGCTCATCTTGGAAGATATGAACGCCTTACCAGTAAGAGTGTAAGTAATAATAAAAATATAGAGATAAATGGATTAGTTATAGATAATTACTCAAAACGAGCTTATGTAAACGACAAGGAAGTAAATCTTTCCTCTAAGGAATTTGACATATTAGAGCTATTAGGTAAAAATCCTAATAGGGTCTTTAGTAAGGAAGAAATATTTGAGAGAATATGGGGATTAGATTCCTTTGGAGATATATCCACAGTAACAGTTCACATAAGAAAGATAAGAGAAAAAATTGAACTAGACCCATCTAATCCGCAATACATAGAAACTTTATGGGGTCTTGGATATAGGATAAAAACCAAAAATAACTAGGAGAAATTATCCTAGTTATTTTTATTATATAGATATCATGAGCGTAAACTTAACACTATAATTTTCCAACTACGAAATCAGTAACCGTCCTAAGTGTTTGGTTCGTAGTTTTTCTTTTCCTCTTATGGAACCCACTTCTTTTACATATTTTTTCAAATATATCAATGGGTTCATCTATATTTTTCTTTACATCGGTTATAATTCTATTAATCTCTGATAGTTTTACAACTACGTTCCTTAGAAACTTATACAGGCTAACCCCTATCTTTCAGCTTTATAAGTTTTAATATCATAGTAATTATAGATTGGTGTTGTGAGCATAAGCGTGATCAACTTCCCATAAATAATACAGTTTAAATATGGTAATCCTATTTTTTCAAACTCGTCAATATCTAAACGACTTTTCATCGATTTAAATAATAATTCGATTGGCCATCTCACTCTATAAACTTCTAATATTTGATTACGTGTTAGTTTTTCAGTTTCAACATTTCTTCCATAGAGGCAGAGCCATTCATAACCCTGTTTCTCAAAGCTTGTTTTGTTATAGATAATCCATTTTGATACTTTTCACATTTAGATGCTATCGCATACAATGTTATGGATTTTAAATCACAAATCATATTACTTCAACTTTTGGTTATGTGTTATAATACAATATAAATTTATTGTAGTATGGAGGAAAAGTATGATATTACTAAAGAAAAATAAACCATTACTAATATCCATAATAGCAATCGCTTTACCCGCTATCATAGAAATGGCCTTAAATACACTTCTTAATATATCAGATACTATTATGATTAGCTGGTTTATTGGAAAAGAAGGATTGGCAGCAACAGGCTTTTGTAATGAAATCATGTTTGCACTTATTTTTATTTTTTCTTCTTTTAATACAGGGGCAACAGCTATGATTTCTAGACTATACGGCGAAAAAAACTATCCAAAATTAAATAAGGTTATTGGACAAAACTTATTACTCAATATACTTATTGGCATAGTTATTTTCACTTTCTCTATATTGTTTACAAAGGAAATATTTACAATATATGATATATCACCTACTGTTTTTCATATGGCACAAATCTATTTTAAATCCGTTTCTCCAAGTATTCTTTTCATGTTCATATCCTTTGCTTCTGCGGCAAGTTTAAGAGGCGCTGGGGATACAAAAACACCCATGTTCATTACAATATTTACAAATATTTTTAATATCATAGGAAATTATTGCTTAATGACAGGATTTTGGATATTTCCAAATCTAGGAATAGAAGGTGCTGCAATAGCTACTTCATGTGCTAGATTTACAGGTATACTGATCTATTTATATATACTTTTAAAAGGAAAAAATAATATTAAAGTAAGACTAGCTACTATGAAAGTTTCAAAAGAAATACTAAAGCCACTTTGGCGTATAAGCTATCCTGGAGCCATCGAACAATTTGCTTTAAATCTTTCATTTATTGCCTTTGGTATGATCATATCCAAACTCGACACAAATTCTGAAGCAGCTTTCCGAATTCTTATAAGTATTGAGAAGATTTCATTTATGCCTGCTATAGGTCTTTCTATTGCAGCAGCTACCTTAGTAGGAAAAACTATTGGAGAAAAAAATATAGAAAAAGCACTATATACTGGCTATACAGCATCTTTTTTAGGGGCACTTTGGGGTACTTTAATAGGAATTGTTTTTATTTGTTTTCCTACTTTTTTATTGGGAATATTTACTAAAGAATCCATTATTATAAATAGTTCTGTGTTTACAATGATTATTGCTGGAATTACACAACCTCTTTTCAATCTTATGATTGTGCTTTCAGGTTCATTACGAGGTACTGGAGATACAAAATCTGTTACCATCATTACCATACTTAGAGTGTGGTGTATATCCATTCCTGTTTTTTATATTTTAACAATATTTCTTGATAGGGGTCTATCGGGCATGTGGATTGGGGAAATTATATCTTTTATTGTTTTTATTCCAGTTATGTTTCATCGCTTTCGTAAACAAAAATGGGCAAAGCTTGAATTTTAGAAAAAACTATATTATATATAGTATTTTTGTTCATACAATTGGAATGTTAATAGATGAAAACATATAAAAAGAAGCTGAAATGATAGATAAAGTACCACTTTAATTAGTTATTGTAGGTGCACTTAACTGGGGACTCATTGGTCTTTTCAGTTTTATTTAGTTGCAAGTTTGTTAGGAGGACAAGCTTCAATACTTAGTAGAATTGTGTATTCACTTGTTGGACTAGGTGAATATATGTAGTTAGCTTTTTATCTAAGGAAAGAGAAAGAATCGAAAAGGGGCTGTCTCACTTTTTATTGTGAGACAGCCCCTTTTATTTTGCTTTTTTATTTTATTTCTTAAAGTACATGATAACACAAATACATTATTAATAACTCATTCTTCATCTCAATAAGTTCACATAAGTTTGGAAGTAGTATATATAATTGACAAAGGAATAAATATGAAATACAATTTTGTTAACTGATAAAAATAAAAAGGTTAACAAAAGAGGTGCGAAATGGGCAGAGGAATTTTTATAGTAGGTACTGATACAGATGTGGGCAAGACTTTTGTAACGGCAGGGCTAGTGTATAAGCTTAAAGAAACAGGTATGGATACTTGTGTGTTTAAACCTGTATTAAGTGGAGGAATCATGGAAAATAATCAATTGATTCCTGGAGATGTATCCTTTGTAAAGGATGTGGCAGGTTTAGATGAAGAGTATGAGAATATGAATTCATATTGTTTCAAAGATCCTGTATCTCCCCATATAGCAGCGGAGAGAAGTAATGTGAACATAGACAGACAAAAGATAATAAATGACTATAATAAGCTTTCTGAAAAGTATGAATATGTGGTAGTAGAAGGGGCTGGAGGTGTAGTAGTTCCTATAGTAAGAAATGAATACTATATATATGATATGGTGAAAGACTTGGATTTAGAGGTTATAGTAGTTACTCGTGCTGGTGTGGGGACTATTAATCATACAGTTCTTACAATAGAATTTTTAAGAAGTAAAAATATAAACATTAAAGGTATTATAGTAAATGGATATACAGGATCCTATTATGAAGATGATAATATAAACATAATTAAAGATATAACTGGAGAAAAAATATTAGGAGTAGTTAATAGGACACAAAACAGTGAGTCTATAGAAGAAATAAGGAATGAGTTTGATAAATTTAATGTTGAATGTATCTTGTAGAGGAAAATTATTTTTCACAACCATAAGCTAAGGGGGATTTTAAGATGAATAAGGTAAAGGAACTTCAAAGGAAAGATTTACAATACATATGGCATCCCTGTTCTCAGATGAAGGACTATGAAGAATTGCCACCTATAATAGTAAAAAAAGGTGATGGAGTATTTATAGAAGATATAGAAGGAAAGAGATATTTAGATGCCGTGTCTTCTTGGTGGGTAAATTTATTTGGTCACTCTAATCAAAGGATAAACGATGCATTATATAAACAGGCGAATCAATTGGAACATGTAATATTTGCAAACTTTTCCCATGAGCCAGCCATAGAACTATGTGAGAGATTAATGAAATTAGTACCTAAGGGATTAGGAAAAGTATTCTTTGCCGATAACGGATCTTCATCTATAGAAGTGGCTTTAAAAATAAGTTTCCAATATCACTATCAAACGGGGAAAGAAAAGAAGAAAAAGTTTGTGGCATTGACAGATGCCTACCATGGAGAGACTATAGGCGCTCTATCTATGGGAGGATGCGATAGATATAGCCAAATATTTAAGCCCTTATTATTAGACGTGGAGAGAGTAGATAGTCCAGATTGTTATAGATGTAAATATGGAAAATGCAGGGATAATTGTGATGCAGAGTGTTTTGAACACATGGAGGAAACTGTTAAAGAAAACCATGAAGAAATTAGTGCTGTAATAATAGAGCCTATGGTACAAGGTGCTGGTGGAATAAAAATATATTCTCCAAAGTATCTTAAGAAATTAAGAGCACTATGTGATAAATATGATATAAACCTAATTGCTGATGAAATTGCCATGGGTATGGGACGTACTGGTAAGATGTTCGCCTGTGAGCATGCTGGTATTACACCAGATTTAATGACTGTATCAAAGGGGATTACGGCAGGATACTTACCACTTGCACTAACTATTATGACAGATAAAATATATGATGCCTTTTATGATGATTATACGGCAGGAAGATCTTTTATTCACAGTCATAGTTATTCAGGAAATGCTTTAGCCTGTAGTGTGGCAGTGGAGACTTTAAAAATATTTGAAGAAGATAATGTACTTCAGGTAAATGAAGAAAAAGCCAAGGTACTTAGAAAAATAGCTGAAGAAAAGTTATTAGATATACCACAGGTAGGTGAATATCGCCAAATTGGTATGGTAGGAGCAGTAGAACTAGTTCAAGATAAGGAAAGTAAAGAAAGATTCCTTTGGGATGAAAGGGTAGGATACCAAATATATAAAATAGCCCTAGAAAAGGGGGTACTAATAAGACCTATGGGAGATGTGGTATACTTCATGCCTCCATATGTGATTAATGAAGAAGAAATAGAATTTATGATAGATGTAGCTAGAGAATCCATATTAGAGTATTTTGAGAATAGAAAATAGATAAAGGCCATCAAATTTAAATTTGATGGCCTTTATTAATAAATCACTTATTTCATGTTAAGTGTATAAAATAATATAAAACCATATGGAGTGATTACAGGTGATTAATTTAAATGTACCCTATACTTATGAGGCAATGGAGAAACATATAAATAACTTAAAGAATTTATATAAATTTATAGAGGTAGGGTCCATAGGAGAAAGCGTATTAGGAAAGAAATTATATTATATTAGATTGGGAAAAGGTCCTAATAAAGTATTATATAATGGAAGTCATCATGGTATAGAATGGATTACTACCCCTGTTCTCATGCGGTTTATGGATGAGTTTTTAGAAAACTATTCTAATAAATATCCTATGAAGGGATATGATTTAAATGAAGTATGGACTAATAGTAGTATATATATAGTTCCCATGGTAAATCCAGATGGTGTTAATTTAGTATTAAATGGTCTTAATAAGGGTAATCCATACTATGAACAATTAATAAAGTGGAATAATGGAAGTAAAGATTTTTCAAAAACATGGAAGGCTAATATAAGAGGTGTAGACTTGAATAGAAACTACCCAGCCCTATGGGAAAAGTCTAAGGAAAAGGAAAAATCCACAGGAGTATATGGACCAGGACCTGCTAGATACTCAGGAAAATATCCACTATCAGAGCCGGAATCAAGGGCGCTAGTTAATTTTACTAGAAAAGTAAATCCTAATCTCACTTTGGCATATCATTCCCAGGGCAGAGTCATATATTGGAATTTTCAAAACCTGGCAAGTGAAAGGGATAAGGTAATAGGTCAGGCTTTGGCTAAAGAAAGTTCCTACTATTTAGACATAGCATCGGGATCAGCTTACTATGGAGGATATAAGGATTGGTTTATTTTTGAGTTTAGACGACCAGGATACACTATTGAAGTAGGTAAGGGAAAAAATCCATTACCTATTAGCCAATTCAATACTATATATAATAATAATGTAAGTATCTTATTATTGAGTTCAGTAATTACAAGATAAAAAAGAACCTTTGGTTTAGAGTTAAGGGTTTAGAGTTAAGAGATTTTAGCCCTAAACCCTTAACTCTGATCTCTTAACCTTATTATAATTTAGAAGAAATATATTCTTTTAAGTCTAGGAAATACTCTTTACTTAGATCACGCTCTCTTTTTTCTTCAAATATGCTAATTTTTTCTATTATTTCAACAGGGGAATTATTTAATATATATATGTAATCACTTAAAAGTAAGGATTCATCAATGTGATGGGTTACATATATGATGGTTTTAGGTTGCTTTTCATATAACTTTATAAATGAGTTTATTATATCTTGTTTTAAACTCATATCCAATCCTTTAAAGGGTTCATCCATTAAAAGTATATTAGAGGGATATGAAAAGGCGCGAGCTATGGATACCCTTTGTTTCATACCACCACTGAGGTTTTCTGGATAATAGTCCTTAAATTCATGTAAGTTAACTAATTCTAAATGGGATCTTATGATTTGGTCTCTTTTTTTTTGTTCAAATTGTCCCTTTAAAACAAAATCTATATTATCATATACACTAAGCCAAGGAATCAAACGAGGTTCTTGAAATATATAAGAAATGTTCCTAAAATCAAGACCTTCTATATGGCCAGAATCATATTTAGAAAGACCTGCTATTATATTTATTAAAGTGGTTTTACCACAACCAGAAGGGCCCAAAAGTGTATTGATTTTATTTTTTTCAAATTTTATATTAAAGTCCTTATAAACTTTTAGATCATCATAGGATTTATTTAAATTTTTAATGGAAATAGACAATTAAATTCTTCCTTTCATTTTCAGCTTAATAATATATTTAAAAAAGTATTCAAATATAAAGCTAAGAATTATAACAACTAATGTCCAAGCAAATAAGCTTTCCGTTTCTAAATATATTTTAGAGTCATAAAGATGAGCTCCTATAGAATAATTTGGTTGGCTTAATACTTCAGCTGCTACGGCCACCTTCCAACCTAGACCTAGGGTAGTTAAGGAACCGGATACTATATAGGGCAGAATAGATGGCAAATATATATGTTTTAATATATTATATTTACTAACCTTATATACTTTAGCCATATCCACTAGTGATTTATCTGTACTCTTTACTCCTTCCACTACATTAGTCCATATGATGGGAAAACACATTAGAAAAGTTATAATAATGGGTACTATACCAGATTTAAACCAGCTTAAAAATATGATTATTATGGATATTACAGGGGTGGATTTTATGGATATAACTAAAGGATTTAGTAAATCGTATATATGTCTATTAAAAGAACTGAATAACCCTATGATTATACCTAGAATAAAGGATATAAGAAATCCTGTAAAAACTCTAAGTAATGTATAGAATATGGACATGAAAAAGCCCTTAGTTTGAACAATATTAAACAATGCTTTTATAGTATTAATAGGAGTAGGGAGGTAAACCTCCCTATTTAGTCCTACAGCTATTATCTGCCATAATATAATCCAGAATAAGATGTATATAATTTTTTTCAATTTAATAGTAGAAGCTCTCATCTGGAATTTTTCCTCCAATAGATTTAGGGTTAAAATTCATTAGAAGCTCATAAAATTTATCTAACATATCCTTTGAATCTTTAGAGTCTATATAAACTAAGTTAGATTTTGGAATGGCCAATTCAGCCATTTTAGCACTAGGTAATATTTCAAATTTCTCTATTAACTTTGAAGCTTCTACCACATTTTCACTAGTCCATTTGATTGAGTTCTCATACTCTTTTAAAAACTGTTCTACCACTTGAGGATGATTTTGTGCAAATTCTTTACGTATTACTATACAACCCATAGGGATATGTCTATCCTGTCCTTCTATATTTCTAAATTCCTCTTGAATGTCCATGGCAATTTTTAAATTTTTATTTTTCATTGTTACCATAGTTACAAAGGGTTGAGGAAGTAGGGCTAGATCCCTATCTCCAGAAATAAGTTGTTTGGCTAAATTTCCATGTTCTACAATATAGTTTATATTTATATTTTCAATATTATTTTTATTTAATATGTAGTTGAATATGAAATCTGGTACAGAACCCTTTGAGCTCACTCCAATTTCTTTGTCATTTAAATCATTTATAGATTTTATGTCATCACGGCTAGTGACAACGTATAAGACACCAAGGGTGTTTACAGCTCCCAATTGGTATGAACCTTCTGTTTTATTATACATAATAGAAGCTAAATTAGTTGGTAATGCTGCTATATCTATTTCTTTATTTAAAAGTTTACTTTTTAATAAATCTGGTGCTGACTCTATGGAATAATTTACTTCTATATTTTCTCCAAAATTTGGTTTATCTTCTAAAAGTCTTACCATTCCCATGCCAGTAGGTCCCTTTAAAGATGCCACGTTAACATTGATTTTTTCTGTTTCTACCTTTGGTTCAACTTCTTTAGTACACCCAGCAAAAGATAACATAACTAATAAGGTTAATATTAAACTAATTATTTTTTTCAAAATAATCCCTCCTTCTACTTAATTTTACCACTAAAAGAATGAAATAATAGTAGGTATTATAAATTTAAGGACATAGAAATAACTGACAAAAAATAAATTAATATGTTAATTTTCTACATATTTATGTTTTTTTTATTGAAAGTCGTTGATTCTAATATATAATTAAGATAAGTTAAAGATTATTATGGGGGGTATAAATTAAAAACAAGGGGATTTAGAATGAATTTGAAAGGAGACATACATGAGTATAAAGCTGATAATAGACAGTACCTGTGACTTACCAGAGGAAATAATAGAAAAGTATGATTTAGATATACTTCCCTTAAGAATTTATATTGATGGAAAAGAATATTTAGATAAGGTAACTATCAAACTAGAGAATCTATATGAACTTATGCGACAAGGCCATCATCCTAAGACATCTCAAGTTAATATTAATCATATGAAAGAGGTTTTTGAAAAACATGCAAAGGAAGGTAATGAATGTATTTATTTAACCATATCTAGTGAATTATCAGGAACCTACCAAACGGCCCTATTGGTGGCTAGGGATTTAAAGGAAGAATATCCAGACTTTAAACTAAAGATAGTAGATTCTAAAGCTGGTTCTACGGCTATTGGTCTTATGGCCTATGAAACCTTAAAGCAGATAGATGATAACAGAACGTTTGATGAAATTGTAGAAAGTTTAGAATTTCAAGTAAATCATATTGAGCATATATTCACTGTAGATAGTTTAAGTGCCCTATATAGGAGTGGAAGACTTAGTAAAAGTGCTGCACTATTAGGAGATATGTTTAAAATTAAAGTAATATTGTCTTTAAAAGAGGGAGCAGTGGAGCCTTTAGACAAGGTTAGAGGAAATAAAAAGGCCTTAAAAACTATGGTTGATATTGCAGAAGAAAGAATAGGAGATTTTAAGGATCAACTAATAGGAATAAGCCATGCAGAAGATTTAGAAGGAGCTCTTAAATTAAAAGAGATGCTAACGGAGAGATTAGGCATAAAAGATTATATGATAAACCTAATAGGAAGTTCATTTGGAAGTAATTTAGGAATAGGAACAAGGGGCATATTCTTTTTGAATAAAAAGCCAAAGGATTATATATCATTAGTATAATTAAAGATTTTCTGTAGGAAAACATACTAAAAAGGTCTTAGTCTAAAACTAAGGCCTTTAATCATGCACTTTTCTAAATAAATAATTTACAAATAAAAAGATTAAGGCCAATAGAGTCACTACAATCCATACATATATGACACCACTCCAAGAAAAATTATCAACTATGTAACCAGTGGCATATATAGCAATACCTGCCGCAAAATAAGAGCAAAAGTCTAGAAGACCAGCTACCGAGGAAGATTTATTGTATTTTCCCACACTAAGGGGAATATAACTGAGTAATATGGAATTTACTCCATATACAGAAGCTGATATGGTTCCTAATATGAATAGCGTATAAACTACATTTAAAGGTATTATTAAAAAAATAGTTGTACTCACAAGACCAATACATAATAATATGAACATGGTAAATTTAGGTTTATAATTTAATTTTTTATTTAAAAAACCGCCTAGTGTAATTCCTACAAAATTCATAAATGGTAATAATAAGATATATTTAGTGGCAGAACCTAGACTTAGTTTTTTAGTCTCCATTAATAATAAGGGACCCCAAAGTGCTATAGATTCTTTTATAATACCCTGGCAAAAGGCACATGGGATTATGAAGTATAGACCTTTCTTTTTTAAAACATATGTTAATGTATAATCTTTGTTTTTTTCTTTTACAGCCCTATGATTTTTTTTAGGATTATTTCTTATTGACATATACCATATAAATGAGTAGATTGATAAGACTATACCAGGAATTAAAAATCCATAGGTCCAACCAATTTTTTTTACTATAAAACCTATAACTCCCCAACCTAATAAATATCCTCCTACACTAGAGGTGGATATTCCTATGGATAGATTATTTCGCTCCTCAGTAGAAAACCATTTAGATAGGATTTTTACCATAGGGCCCCAAATCATAGATAGAAAATAACCGTTTAAGGCCCATAAGATTATCATAATATAAAAGCTTTTGGAAAAAGAAAAACATATATTTATTAATCCAGAACATAATATACCTATAGTAATAAATATTCTACTAGAGAGTCTATCACCTAAATAGCCATTTATTAATTGCCCGATACCATATGACCAGAAGAAAGAAGTGCCTATTAAACCTAAGTTAGATTTACTCCAATGGAAAGTTTTTTGAAGTTCTGGTAAAGCTACGGATAAATTCAATCTTCCAAAATATATTAGAGCATAAGTTGTCCAACATAAAATAAATATTCGTATTTGCCAATGTCTATTATTGTTCATGAAAAAATCTCCTTATGTATACTAAGTCCTATATTAGTGTGCTATTTTCTTTTGTTGAATATACAAGGACAATATATAGAATGACAAATTTATAGGACGACTATTTTAGTCGTCCTTTCTTTAAGTCAAAAGCTTAGTACAAACTTTGGTTTATGCTTATAATTAATAGAACTATGGAATGTAGCTAGACTATTTCCTTCTTTAGATAATAATCCTAACAATAAGATATCCTTCATGATTTTGTAAGATGGAATTGGAATATTTATAATACCTTCATCTTCTATAGAAAAATCAGCTATTTTTCTATAGGATAGGGGTTGAGTATTCCATGTAATATTTTTAAAATCAATGGGGTCTTCTATTACAATTAATTCTCCATGAAAGGCAGGTTTTGTAAAGTAATTACAATATAAGGATAAATAACCCTTAGAAATAGTAAGACCCTTGTAATTCTTAGTATTAAATTTAATATAAGAATTATAATAGGGCCTAATAAATGTACTTTCATTAATTTCTCCTGCCCTTAGTAAAAGGGGATTATAGATAGTACTATTAGGATTAGAACTATCTATGGAAGCATTTTCTATTCCATATAAAGTAGATAAAGTTAGTATAAAGTCTTCTGAATATTGTTGTAAATAATCATACATTATATCACCTATTTATTTTTTATTAGCCTTTTCTATATAATATAAGACAAGTAAAGCTTTTGTGAGTGGTTAGGAGTGTTTTATTATGAAATTGAATAAAGAATTTTATACAGTGGATTGTATAAGACTAGCTAAAAATCTATTGGGAAAAATACTAGTGAGAAGATTAGATGATAAATTAGTAAAATGTAAGATTGTAGAAGTGGAAAGCTATATAGGACCAGAGGATAAGGCTTGTCATGCCTATAATAATAAAAAAACTAATAGAACAGAAGCTATGTTTAAAGAAGGCGGATATGCCTATATATATTTAATATACGGTATGTATAATTGCCTGAATATTGTAAGTGGAATAAAGGATAAACCAGAGGCTGTTTTGATAAGAGCTGTGGAGCCATTGAATGAAATAGAGATTCTAAAAAAATATAGAAATATAAAATCAAATAAAATAGAAGATTTAACTAATGGACCTGGAAAATTGTGCAAAGCTTTAAATATTGATAGAAGTCTTAATAAATTAGATTTAGTAGAAAGTGATGAACTTTATATAGAAGATTCTAAGGAAAAGTTTGAAATAATAGAATCTACTAGGATAAATATTGATTATGGAGAAGAATATAAAGATAAGCTATGGAGATTTTACATAAAAGATAATAAATATATATCAAAGAAATAAAAGGAGATGATCATATGGTTAAAATTGCAACCCTAGGTATGGGATGATTCTGGACACCAGATGCCAAGTTTGGTATATTACAAGGTATTGAAAAGACTAGGGTAGGTTATGCTGGAGGAACTACTTTAAATCCCACATACACAAATATTGGAGATCATACAGAAACTATAGAGATGGAATTTGATGGAGCGTATATGACCTACGAAGACATTATGGACTTATTTTTTGTAAGTCACACTCCAGAGAATAGGACAGGTTGTACTCAATATAAGTCAATTATTTTTTATCATGATGAGGAACAAAGGGAAGTTGCCCTTAAAAAGAAAAGGGAATTTGAAGAAAAGGGATATTTCTTCAACACAGATATAGTTCCCTTTGAGAGGTTTTATCTAGCAGAGTTTTATCATCAAAAGTACTATTTACAAAAATATAAGGTCATACTAAAAGAAGTGGGAGCTAACAGTGAAGACGATCTTATTAATAGTGAAAAGGCTACTAAATTAAATGGACATTGTGGTGGATACGGTACATTAGAAGATTTGAAGAGAGATAGGGAGAAATGGAATTTTAAAGAAGAAACTATAGAATGGCTTAAAAAAATAATAGATAATTATAATAGATAAAAGATGGCTTTATATGTCATCTTTTATCTATTATATGATTAACTGTAGAGGCCTTGGAATTGCATACATGTACACGAAGAGCAATCGTTTACAAATCCTATAAAATAATATAAAATCATATTGATTTTTATATATGTTCTGTATATAATTAAATGGCATCATGAAAAAATGCGTCTTGTATCTATGAGAACGAGAACGGAGGGTAAGAATTTATGGAAGTTTTAAATAAGAAAAGAGTATCATCAAAGAAATTGACTCTTACTGCAATGATGGTTGCTATTACAGTACTTTTGGATTACACCATAGGGGTGATACCATTACCAATGGTTGCAATAACAATAGTTCATTTACCAACGGTCATAGCAGGAATAGTAATGGGTCCAGTAATGGGTGCTGTAGTTGGATTTTGTATGGGGGCTGCAAGTTTAATACATTCAATAACTAGACCACCAAGTCCATTATCAGTTTTATTCATAAATCCAATAATTTCTATTGTGCCAAGAATATTTATTGGTGTAATGGCATACTATGGATATGAATTTGTAAAGAAATTATTTAAGGGACAAAAGGAAAGTGTAGGCGTATTTATAGGGGCTGCAATTGGAAGTTTAACTAATACAGTTGGAGTATTAGGAATGTTATACCTAGTATATGCTGATAAAATAGAGCAAATACTAGAGGGAACAACTGCAAAGGCTTTTGTGATCACAGTGGCATCAACTAACGGTATGGCTGAGGCAATCGCTGCTGGAATTGTATGTACTCCTATAGTTGTAGCTGTTAAAAAAATATATAAATAGTTATAGGATGGGACGGGTAGGCGTGATTACTATTCGTCCCTTTATTAAAGGAGATGAAAGACATGATTTTAGTGGTAGATGTAGGAAATACTAACATAGTATTAGGTGCATTTGATGGGCAAGAATTAATTGGTAGTTGGAGATTAACTACTTCAACTAAAAGAACATCAGATGAGTTTGGTATATTATTCTACTCCCTTATAGAAAATAGAGGACTAAAAACTGGAGAAGTTAGAGAAGTTATAGTATCTTCTGTAGTTCCAGATATAATGTATTCCATGGTAAATGGAATAAAAAAATACTTTGATATAGAGCCTATCATTGTAGGACCTGGAATTAAGACGGGAATAAACATTAAAACGGAAAACCCTAAAGAGGTAGGTGCGGACCGTATTGTAAACTGTGCAGGAGCATACTATACATATGGAGGTCCTGCTATAGTAATAGATTTTGGTACAGCTACAACATATGATGTGGTTACAGAAAATGGAGAGTTTATAACAGGAATAACATCACCGGGAATTAAAATTTCTGCAGATGCCCTATGGAGTAGAGCAGCTAAACTTCCTAATATAGCCATTAAAAAGCCTGATAGTATAATGGCTAAAAATACCATAACAAGTATGCAGGCAGGATTAGTATATGGGTATATAGGTCAAGTAGAATATATAGTAAACAAAGTTAAGGAAGAGATGAAGAATCCAGATATTAAAGTAATAGCAACAGGTGGCCTTGCTAAAATAATTGCAGAGGAAACAGATGTGATAGATATAAACGATCCACTTCTTACATTAAATGGACTTAGAATAATATATGAAAAAAATTTATAGATAAAGGGGAGATAGCTATGGGGCTGTCTCTTTCTATGTTTATGTGAATTATAAGAAAATGCAAAACTGAATAATAATATCAAGAATTATTTGGAGATTATAACAGGTAAAATTATATTGATTTTTACATATGTTCTGTATATAATTAAATGGCATTACTAAGAAATATGTCTTGTATCTATGAGAGCAAGGACAGAGTGTAAGGGTTTTTGGAAGTTTGATTAATAGGGTTGGAGTATTAGTAATGTTATATCCGAATATGCTAATAAAATGGAGCTAATACTACATGGAATAGCTACAAAGATTCTCATGATCACAGTGGTATGGACTAACGGTATGGCTTAGGTCATAGTTACTGGAATTATATGTGCTGCCATAGTTGTAGAGGCTAAGAAAATATATAAATGGCCCTAGGCTGGGATGGGTAGTAGTGATTACTATTCATCTTTTTATTAAAGGAGATGAAAGACATGATTTTAGTGGTAGATGTAGGAAATACTAATATAGTCTTAGGTGCATTTGATGGACAAGAATTAATTGGGAGTTGGAGATTAACTACTTCAACTAAAAGAACATCAGATGAATTTGGTATATTATTTTACTCTCTTATAGAGAATAGAGGGCTAAAAACTGAAGAAGTTAGAGAAGTTATAGTATCATCTGTAGTTCCAGATATAATGTATTCTATGGTAAATGGAATTAAGAAATACTTTGATATAGAACCTATCATTGTAGGGCCTGGCATTAAGACGGGAATAAACATTAAAACGGAAAATCCTAAAGCAGTAGGCGCAGACCGTATTGTAAACTGTGCAGGAGCATACTATACATATGGAGGGCCTGCCATAGTAATAGACTTTGGTACAGCTACTACATATGATGTGGTTACAGAAAATGGAGAGTTTATAGCAGAAATAACGTCACCAGGGATTAAAATTTCTGCAGATGCCCTATGGAGTAGAGCAGCTAAACTTCCTAATATAGCCATTAAAAAGCCTGACAGTATAATGGCTAAAAATACCATAACAAGTATGCAGGCTGGATTAGTATATGGATATATAGGTCAAGTAGAATATATAGTAAACAAAGTTAAGGAAGAGATGAACAATCCAGATGTTAAGGTAATAGCAACAGGTGGCCTTGCTAAAATAATTGCAGAGGAAACAGATGTGATAGATATAAACGATCCACTTCTTACATTAAATGGACTTAGAATAATATATGAAAAAAATTTNGAATTTATAGATAAAAGGGAGACGACTATTAAGTCGTCTCATCTTGTAGACAAAGTTGAAGTTCGAGGTGTGCTGAAACCGAGAGACCGCAGCGTATATAGACATACGTAAGGGTTCTTAGTTTTAGCAACAACGAAGAAATTCGGATTTATCAACAGCCTAAGACGACTTAATAGTCGTCTTTTTATATTTATTGAATAAAATTTGTTTAATTGTTGACAAATAAAAATAAGTATACTAATATAAAACTATACTAAAAAAGTATACTTTTGGAGGAAAAAATGAAAATTACTCAAGAAGCGGACTATGCCTTAAGGATAATACTTTATTTATCCAAATTAGGTGTGGGAGCAAAAACTGAAGCTAATCAAATATCAGATGAACTTCATATTCCTAAAAGATTTACATTAAAGATAATGAGAAAGTTAGCTCATAGTGGAATAGTGAAATCCTATAGGGGCGTAAATGGAGGATATGCATTAGACAAGGAGCCTAAAAGGGTCACTTTTAAAGATGTAATAGAAACCATAGATGGACCTATTTGTGTGAATAGATGTTTGATTGATAAGAATCTTTGTAATTTAAATATAGCTCATAAATGCACAATCCATAAGGCACTAGGCAATACTCAGAAGATGTTAAACGATGAGTTGGCTAGTATTAATTTTGGAGATTTATTATAAGAGTAGATTACTTAATCATTATAAATTTATTAATCTTATAATCAGTTATAAGATTTTAATTAAAACTATACAAAAATGGTATACTTTTTAATCAAAGGGAGGAATCGTAATGAAGTGCTGTACATCGGCAGACCATAAGTTATTAGATTTTGTTAAGGTGAAAGGGGAAAACACATCTTTTAATAGGGTTTTGGACCAACAAATTAAATGTGGATTTGGACAACAGGGAGTCTGTTGTAGGCTTTGTTCAAATGGACCCTGTAGAATAACTCCTAAATCACCTCAAGGTGTATGTGGTGCCACTGCAGATACTATAGTTGGAAGAAACTTCTTAAGATCAGTAGCATCGGGAGCAGCCTGTTATCTTCATATAGTGGAGACTACTGCTAGAAACTTAAAAAAGACTGGTGAAGAAAAGGGCGTATTAAAAGGTGTAGAGACTTTAAATGAATTAGCTAAAGCTTTTGGAGTAGAAGAAGAAGATATGCATTTAAAAGCAGAGAAAGTTGCTGATTTAGTATTAAGAGACCTTTATAAACCTCGTTTTGAAAAAATGGAATTAACAGAAAAGATTGCCTATGGACCTCGCGTAGACAAGTGGAAAGAACTTGGTATTATGCCTGGAGGAGCAAAATCTGAAGTATTTGACGCCATAGTAAAATCTTCTACTAACTTAAACTCTGATCCAGTAGATATGTTGATGCATTCATTGAACTTAGGAATTTCAACGGGTCTTTATGGACTTACATTAACTAACCTTTTAAATGATGTAATGTTAGGGGAGCCTGTTATTAGGCAAGCGAAAGTAGGTTTTAAAGTAGTAGATGAAGACTACATAAATATTATGATTACTGGACATCAGCATTCTATAATAGGCCATTTGCAAGATTACTTAATAAGTGATGAAGTGAAAAAATCAGCTCAAGATGTGGGAGCTAAAGGATTTAAACTTGTAGGATGTACTTGTGTAGGTCAAGATTTACAATTAAGGGGAGAACACTATGAGGAAGTATTCTCAGGTCATGCTGGAAACAACTTCACTAGTGAACCATTAATTTCTACAGGAGCTATAGATTTAATATTATCAGAGTTCAACTGTACATTACCTGGAATTGAAGATCTTGCAGATAAATATCAAGTTAAGATGATTTGTCTAGATGATGTGGCTAAAAAGAAAAACTCTGAGTATATGGAATTCTCCATGGAAAAAAGAGTAGAGATTTCTAAGAAAATAGTAGAAGAAGCATTGAATAATTATGGAAAGAGAAGAAGTGAAATTGAAATAAATATTCCAAAGGATCATGGACATGATGATGTAATTACAGGGGTAAGTGAGAAGTCATTAAAGAAATTCCTAGGAGATTCATATAAGCCACTTCTATCATTAATAGCTAGTGGTCAAATTAAGGGAGTAGCAGCTGTTGTAGGTTGTTCAAATTTAACTGCCAAGGGCCATGATGTATTTACAGTGGAACTTACTAGAGAACTTATTAAAAGAGATATTATTGTTTTATCTGCTGGTTGTTCAAGTGGAGGTTTAGAAAATGTAGGACTTATGTCGCCAAAGGCTGCTGATTTAGCAGGTGACAAATTAAAAGAAGTATGTAAGTCACTAGGTATTCCACCAGTACTAAACTTCGGGCCGTGTTTAGCTATAGGAAGATTAGAAATTGTGGCTACAGAACTGGCTAGGGAATTGGGAATAGATATTCCTCAATTACCCCTTGTATTATCTGCTCCACAATGGTTAGAAGAACAAGCGTTAGCGGATGGAGCATTTGGTCTTGCATTAGGATTACCACTTCACTTAGCAATACCACCTTTTGTAACTGGAAGCAAAGTTATAACTAAAGTATTAACGGAAGATCTACCTAGTATAACAGGAGGGCAGTTAATATTAGATGACGATGTAATTAGTACTGCTGATAGATTAGAGAAGATTGTCATGGATAGAAGAATGGCATTAGGCTTATAAAAGGGGCGGTTTTTATGAAGAGGATAAAGATAGATAAAAATAAATGTATGGCATGTTACAACTGCATATTGGCTTGTATGATGGAACACAATGAAAAGGGAAAGGATATATACTCGTTGGATTTAGAAGATAAATCCAACGAGTGTAGAAATCATATAGAAGTTAATCACAGTAAAGAAAATATTCCCATATTCTGTAGACATTGTGATGAACCAGAGTGTGTAAATACCTGTATGAGTGGAGCCATGAAGAAAAATCCCCATACTGGATATGTGGAGTATGATGAAGAAAAATGTGCATCCTGCTTCATGTGCGTAATGTCTTGTAAATACGGAGTATTAAAAATTGATGAAGAGACCAAGAGTAAAATAGTCAAGTGTGATATGTGTGAGAATAGAGAGACTCCACGCTGTGTAGAAAATTGTCCTACAAGGGCCATTTATTTTGAGGAGGTGTAGTATATGAATTATGTAATTATAGGAGCTAGTGCTTCTGGAATGAGTTTTGCTAAAGAGCTTAGAAATCTAGATAAGAACTGTAACATAACTTTGATTTCCCGTGATGAAAACGTATACTCAAGATGTATGCTACACCATATAATTAGTGGTCATAGAACTTTGAAGGATATAAATTTTGTGGAGGATGATTTTTTTAATAAATATAATATTACATGGTTAAAAGGTCAGACAGTTAATGATTTAGATGTGAATAAGAAAATATTATATACGGATAAGAGAAGTGTAAAATATGATAAATTATTAATTGGTTCAGGAGCTCATGCCTTTATTCCTCCAATAAAAAATCTAAGGGAAAGTAAAAGTATCTATGCCCTTAGGAATATAGAGGATGCTTTAAGCATAAAAGACGCATTAGAGACAAAAGAAAAGATTGCCATATTAGGAGCAGGCCTAGTAGGCGTAGATGTCCTAGTATCATTACTGGAAAAAAATAAAAAGGTAAGTATTATTGATATGGCAGATAGAGTATTACCCCTTCAACTAGATAAAAGATCAGCTAAGGTTTATGAAAGAAAATTTATAGAAAAGGGAGCTAGTATATATACTTCTGCTAAGGTAGAGGAAGTTATATTAGATGAGACTAATGATCCTAAGGCAATAAAACTTCAAGGCGGACAAATAATAGAATGTGATATGGTCATAGTTGCCACAGGAGTAAAGCCTAATATAGGATTTATTAGGGAAGGTAGCATGGAAATTAATAGGGGGATAGTTACTAATGACAAGTGTGAGACTAGTGTAGAAAATATATATGCCATAGGAGATGTGCGAGGAGTAAGTCCTATTTGGCCACTAGCCATGAAAGAGGGGAAGATTGCTGCTAGAAATATGGTAGGGGGAGATGAAAGAATAACTGATTCCTTTGCACTTAGGAATTCGATGAACTTCCTAGGAGTGCCTACTGTATCTATAGGGCAGGTCAATCCACCAGATGAAACATATGAGGTGTTAACAGAAGAAGGATCAGAATACTATAAAAAGATAGTATATAAGGATGGAGTAATATATGGAGTAATACTTCAAGGTGAAATTGATTATTGTGGCGCTTATATAGAATTAATAAGAAATAAGATAGATGTATCCCATATAAAATATGATCCATTCAACATAGGTTATGGAGATTTCTTTGAGATAAGTGAAAATGGTGAGTATAAATTTAAGGCTGTAGTTTAAACTACAGCCTTAAATTTATATATTGATTATGTCCAATCTAGAGGTTTGTGAACCTACTACGTTTCTATAAATCAAAAATATTTTCACAGGCAAGTCACTATCAGACTAAATAAAATGAATCTTATAATTAGGGTAGAAAGTTCACAATTGTTTACAGCATATGATATTCTCATGTTCCACCTTCTGAAAAATTTTCATTCATAGTCCCTTGTAAGTAGCTATAGACTTTGATCATCTATGGAGTGAAATAAATAAAAAATGATTTCTATGTAAGAACCTCTTATATTAAATGGGATTTTAATATATAATTATCATGTGATTTAAGGATAATATTATTTAAGATAATACAATAAAGAGGTGTAAATTATGAAAAATATAGTTTTAGGGGTAACAGGTGGAATTGCAGTATATAAAGCTTGTGATATAGTAAGCAGACTAAAGAAAAAGGGATATAATGTGGATGTTATTATGACTAAGTCTGCAACAGAGTTTGTGACTCCCCTTACATTTAGATCCCTATCTCAAAATTATGTGGTAACAGATATGTTTGATGAACCTAAGACTTGGGATATAGAACATATTGCACTTGCTAAAAAGGCAGATTTATTTTTAGTAGCACCGGCAACTGCAAATATAATAGGTAAAATGGCTAATGGTATAGCTGATGACATGCTTAGTACCACACTTATGGCCACAAGGGCTAAAATATTAATAGCACCTGCCATGAATACAAATATGTATGAGAATGTGGTAGTACAGGAGAATATGGAAAAGCTACAGAGATTAGGATATAATTTTGTAGACCCGGCAGAAGGGCGATTAGCTTGTGGAGATTTGGGAAAGGGTAAATTGGCAGATCCAGAAGTAATAGTTAATGAGGCTGTGAAGTTATTAGAAGAAAAGCAGGACTTAAAGGGTAAAAACATATTAATTACGGCTGGACCTACAAGGGAACCTATAGATCCAGTTAGATATATAACTAATCATTCATCGGGGAAAATGGGCTATGCCATAGCAGAGAGAGCTGCTAAAAGGGGGGCCAATGTGGTTTTAATATCAGGTCCTACAAATTTAGATAAACCAAAGGGTGTAGAGTTCATATCTGTAGAAAATGCAAATGATATGTATAATGAGGTTACTAATAGATTTAAGTGGGCTAATATAATAATTAAGTCTGCTGCCGTTGCAGATTATAAACCTAAAGATGTGAGTGATAAAAAGATTAAAAAAAGCAATGATGAATTGGCCATAGCTTTAGAGCGAAACTATGATATATTAAAAGAACTAGGTAGGATGAATGAAGACAATAATAAGACTTTAATTGGCTTTGCAGCTGAAACTAATGATTTAATAGAAAATGCTAAGTCTAAGCTTAACAAGAAAAATGTAGATATGATTGTTGCTAATGATTTGACTAAAAAGGGTGCAGGATTTAAAAAGGATACAAATATAGTTACTATATTAGAAAGAAATGGTAATATTACTGAATATGGAGAAATGAAAAAAATTGATTTGGCAGATATTATATTAGATAAGGGAAATGAAATTAGTAAGGGACGGTTATAACCGTCCCCTTTTATAATACTTTTTTATAATTTTTTTTGTCCAAATACATCCTTTTATCAGCTTCTTCTAAAAAATGATCTAAGGTATGGAATACTCTATTGTCGTATTGACAAATTCCCACACTAATAGAGAATACATAGTTTTTCTTAGATTTTCTAGTATATTGACTAAGTTTTACTTTAATTTTAGTAATAATTTTTTTTGTTTGAATTTCACTACAATTGTTCAATATTATTAAAAATTCATCTCCGCCTAATCTACAAAATGTGTCTGTAGACCTTATACATTCTTTTATTATGTTACATATTTCGCAAATTAAAAAATCTCCTTCTTTATGACCATTAATATCATTAACCATTTTTAAATTGTTTATATCAATATAAGCTATGGTTAGGTGTTTATTAGTTTCGTCTAAATCTTCTATATGTTTTTTTAATATATCTAATCCAGCACGTCTGTTGTATAATCCTGTAAGGGTATCCGTATGGGCATCCCTTTTTAACTGATTTTTAAATAACTTATTATTAAAATCTATATAGGCTAGTACTATGGATAAAATAAAAATAAAAATTATTATTAGAGCACTCCAGCCAATTAATGAGTTTAAGACATATTGTTTTATTTGGGCTATGGAATAATCATCTATATAGGATACTAGATTCCACGAATAGTCTGAATTATATACTATAGAAGTATATTCATTGGGGAAATTACATCTATTGTTTAGTTTAGTGTAACCAGAAGTAGGATATACCGTATCAAAGGTGAATATTCCGTTTTCATCCTTATGTACTCCATATTTATTTTCAACTATAGAATTCCAAGCATCTGGATAAGAGGATTTAAAAGAAATATGCTCTTTACCATCAATCATAAAAGTCCAGTTAGTACTAGTGTTATTACCCATAAGCCAATATCCATCATTGTTTAGAAGCATTAATTCAGGAGTTAAAAACTTATATATATTTTTGTTATATCTCACATCTATTTTGTCTATGAGATATTTGCCAAAATAGTTAATCATTAATACACCACGTTTATTCCTCTCATCATCATAAAGGGGAGTACCAAACCTTATGGTTGGTTTGTATGGTAATTCAAGCTCGCCATTTTCCAGATTTAAATCTAATGGAGAAATGTAGAGTTCACCTTTTGTTAGCTTCATTGTTTCCTTAAAATAATATCTTTCCTTTTTATTTTGTAAATTTTCTTTTGGTATAATTTGAGGTAAATTATCTCCATAAAGTACCTTAATTATTTCATTTCCATCTGCATCTAGTAAGCGAATCTGATTATAAATTTTTTTTGAATTAGAAAATGTATAAAGTTGATTAGTCAAATCTTCTAGTTCAGATTCATCTCCATAGTTTATATAGTTTTGCAATTCTTCTTTTTCATATAAGTACTTTAAATCTCCAATTACATTTTCAAATTCATTATTAATAGTATTTTTTACAATTTGGGAATGAATTTTCTGATTATTTATCATTATATCCTTCGTGTATTTAAAACCTATCAAATATACTTCATAACAGATAAATAGGGTTATCATACTTAAGATAGTAAAATATTTTAATATATTTTTATATAAAATTTTATTTGAATTTTTACAATAGAGTTCCATAAAACCTCCTATTTTGTTCCACAACACAATATTTAACAGTATTCTACATTATTTATAAAAATCCTCTTAAAGAAATTGTAATATTTGTATATATACATAATGGAAAATGTTTAAATTCTACGGCTTAAGCATGAATATATTCTTTCATTTGCAATTATAAGATTCACATGAAAAACGAGAAAATATTAATATCATTCAGTTGTTTTATAAAAGATGATAATAATAAAATAGTGGGAATGTTATGTGTAAATATAGATGAACATTTTGGGAATAATAATATAGTTGCAAATATGGAATTAAACACTAAGGATATATTTTATTAAAAGGGTGAGTAACTGAAGTGGCTAAAGTGTTGAAGGTTTCAGAGGCCGCTGTATATAGATGCTTAGGTAAAATAATTATTATGAGGAGGATTAATAATGAAAAAAATAATTCCAGAACCATTTAAGATTAAGATGGTAGAACCTCTTAAGACTACTACAAGGGAGCACAGAGAAAAGGCTTTAGAAGAAGCAGGGTACAATCCATTTTCCCTTAAATCAGAAGACGTATATATAGACCTTTTAACTGATAGCGGAACTGGTGCCATGAGTGATAGACAATGGTCAGCCTTGATGATGGGTGATGAATCCTATGCAGGAAGTAGAAACTACTATGAGTTACTAGAAGTGGCAAGAGAATTATTTGGATATACATATATTATTCCTACCCATCAAGGTAGGGGAGCTGAACAAGTAATGTTTCCTAACTTAGTAAAAAAAGGGCAAGCAGTTTTAGGGAACATGCACTTTGATACTACAAAGGCACATATTGAATTATCAGGAGCTAGAGCTGTAAATTGTGTTACAGATAAGGCCTTTGATACTATGACTCCATATGATTTTAAAGGAGATTTTGACCTTGAAAAATTAGAAAAGGCCATAATTGAAGAAGATAACGGAAAAAATGTAGCATTCATATTAGTTACTATTACTTGTAATAGTGCAGGTGGTCAACCCGTTTCTATGGAAAATACTAGAAAAGTAAAAGAAATGGCAGATAAGTATGGCATAAGAGTATTTATAGATGCAGCTAGATATGCAGAAAATGCGTATTTCATAAAGAGGAGAGAAAAGGGTTATGAAAATAAGTCCATAAGAGAAATTATACTTGAGCAATTTAGTTATGGTGAAGGTTTTGCCATGAGTGCTAAAAAAGATGGTATTGTAAATATGGGAGGGCTTATTGGAATTAAGGAAGATAAGGACCTTTATGTGGCTTGTAGATCCACATTAGTACCTATGGAAGGATTCCCTACATATGGTGGACTAAATGGTAGAGATATGGCTGCCTTAGCAGTAGGTCTAGTAGAAGGAACAGAAGAAAGTTACTTAGAATACAGAATTGGTCAAGTGAAATATTTAGGTGATAGATTGATGGAGGCTGGAATACCTATTCAACATCCAACAGGAGGTCATGCTGTATTTGTAGATGCTAAGAAGATGTTACCTCATATACCATACGATCAATTCCCAGCACAAGCATTAGCCAATGCCCTATACATAGAGTCAGGAGTTAGGGGCGTTGAAATAGGATCATTCCTATTAGGAAGGGATCCTGAAACTAAAGAACAAATAGAATCTCCACTTGAATTACTTAGGTTAACTATTCCAAGAAGAGTATATACTTTTGCCCATATGGATGTTATAGCAGATGGACTAATTAAAATAAAAGATAAGGCCCAGGAGCTAAAAGGTCTTGACTTTACTTACGAACCAGAAGTTTTAAGACATTTCACAGCTAGATTAAAGCCAGTAGATAAAAAATAGTATATATAGAAATTATTGAATATATTGGCAGTTGAGTATGATATACTAAAATTATATTTACTATTAAGGAGGTTGAATAGAAGATGAAAGAAGCTGTAAGTACAAATAAAGCACCTGGTGCTATTGGACCATATTCTCAAGGAGTTAAGTTTGGAAATATGATCATTACTTCTGGACAATTACCTATTAATCCAGAAACTGGTGAAATGCCAGAGACAATTAAAGAGCAAACTAGACAATCCCTAGAGAATGTTAAAGCCATATTAGAAGAAGCAGGTACTTCTATGGATAAGGTGGTTAAGACTACTGTATTCTTAAATGACATGAATGATTTTGCTCAAATGAACGAAGTATATGGAGAGTTCTTTAGTGGTACATACCCATCAAGAAGCGCTGTGGAAGTTGCAAGAGTTCCTAAGGACGCATTAGTTGAAATTGAAGCGATTGCATTATCAGAATAATTAAAGGTGGCTAATTTTAGCCACCTTTTTTACTTATTTACTTTAGAAGAACTTTTTACTATCTTGAAATTCTTGAACTATTCTAAGGGTTTCTCCAAATCTTTGGAAGTGTACTATTTCTCTTTCCCTTAAGAATGCCAGGGCTTCATTCACTCCTGGGTCATCACTTACTTTTATAATGGCTTCATAAGTGGCTCGAGCCTTTTGTTCTGCTGCCATATCCTCATGTAAGTTTGCTATTGGGTCTTCCTTAGCTTGGATAAAGGTGGCTGTCCAAGGCACTCCAGAAGCGTCATGGGGGAATGGATTACGACCATGGGATACAAAATGAGCTTCAAAGGGAGTTCCTTTTATTTGGTCAATGGAAGCATTTTTTACTAATTTCCATGCAAGGGTTCCTATTATTTCCCAATGGGCCAATTCTTCTGTGCCTATATCTGTTAGTATTCCCTTAGCCTCATTGGTAGGCATGGAATATCTTTGAGTTAAGTACCTTATGCCAGCAGATAATTCACCATCTCCACCACCGAATTGTTCTAGTATCATAGCAGCTAGTGCTGGATTAGTAGTATCTACTCTAACTGGATATTGCAATTTCTTTTCGTATACCCACATATAAAAACCTCCTATAATTTAACTAAAATCATAATCCCAAGGCCAAGGTGTTTGTATATATTGCCAAGTATCTTTATTTTCATCTGAAATACTTAAAGGACCATACATTGTTGTATATTTGTCTCTAAGATATTTATGTTGCATGCGAATATTATTGTGAATCTGAAGGGCCTTTTTATCATCAGGATGAGTATCTAGATACAGGCTTATCTCAAGAAGAACAAAGCTTATTTCCATGAGTTTTTTTAACATACTAGATTGTCGTTTATCCATAATAACACCTCCTAGTGGCCACGTACAAAAGGTTGATATAGTTCAGGAAATAGGGTTCCTCTCATTAGAGCTTCTTCTGGAGAGTAGGTTTTATCTAGCCTTTGAAAGGGTACATAAGCTCGGGCTAGAATCATTTTCTTCTTGGGTTCTTTCATATAAGGGGACTTGTGCTCGTGCATAAAAACACCTCCAATTTTATAGTTTTATTTTAAAAAACTCTATAAAAATATAGTATGTAAAGGTCACTTAGGTGGTGAATACTAGAAAATGTATATTGACAAATATAATAAGTTAAACTATAATCAAATTAATTAAATAGTGTAAACCTTCAGGGCAGGGTGAAATTCCCGACCGGCGGTTAAAGTCCGCGAGCCAATAGGCTGACTTGGTGAAATTCCAAGACCGACAGTAAAGTCTGGATGAGAGAAGGAGAGAATTAGCTATAGTAATATGGCTATGTTTATGATATTTTGTATATTTACCCTGAAGAATTATTTCTTCAGGGTTTTTTAATACATATCTTTTAAGAATAGGTTATTTATATTTAAATAACTATAAATTCTCAAGATTCAAATCTTTCGAACGATCAAATCCTTCTCTTGTCTGAGAACATTTTCCTGAAAGCAAATAAATCAGTATTATTAAATATTTTTAATGTGTTATAAAAGCATAAGCTTTGGTGGAACATAATAAGAAAACATGGTGTATGAAATAATTTTTTGTTTCTTTAAGAGGTGAAAATATGGATGAAAAATATATGAAAAGAGCTATTGAGTTAGCTAAAAAAGGAGAAGGATTAGTAAGTCCTAACCCCTTAGTAGGAGCAGTGATTGTAAAGGATGGAAAAGTCATAGGAGAAGGCTATCACAAATACTATGGTGGTAATCATGCTGAAATAGAAGCTTTTAATTCAGCTGTAGATGAGGTAGAAGGGGCTACCATGTATGTGACTCTAGAGCCTTGCTTCCATCAGGGAAAAACTCCACCCTGTGTAAATGAAATAATAAAAAGAAAAATTAAAAGAATAGTTATTGGAATAAAAGATCCTAATTCATTAGTGGCAGGTCAGAGTATTAAACTTTTAGAAGATGAAAAAATAGAAGTGGTTGTAGGGGTTTGCAGTGAAGAAATAAAGATTTTAAATGAGGAATTCATAAAATATATAACTACTAAAGAACCATTTTGTATATTAAAAAGCGCCATGACTTTAGATGGGAAAATTGCCACTAAAACTGGTGATTCTAAATGGATAACTAATGAAAAGAGTAGGGAATATGTACACAAATTGAGAAATAGATTAAGTGCCATTATGGTAGGTGTAGATACTATCATTAAAGATGATCCCATGCTAAATACTAGGCTTGCAGGTATAAGTATAGATCCTATAAAGATAATAGTAGACACTAAAGGACGAATTCCTATAGAGTCTAGGGTTGTAAATATGGATTCTGACAAGGGCGTTATAGTGGTCACTACTAATTTAGTAGATAAAGAAAAGGAAGAAGAATTGAAAAATAGAGGAGTTAATTTAATTAAGACTCCCCTTAAAGATAATAGGGTAGATTTGAAATATTTATTTAAAGAATTAGGGAATAAAGGGATTGATAGTGTGTTAGTAGAAGGTGGAGGAACCTTAAATGACAGTTTGTTAAGAGAAGACTTAATAGATAAAATCATATTTTTTATAGGTCCTAAGATTATAGGAGGGAAGGAAAGCAAAAGTCCTGTAGAAGGAATGGGAGTGTCTTTCATGAGGGATTCTATAGAAGTGGAGAATATAAAGGTTAAGTCTTTTCATGATGATGTTATGATAGAAGGTTATGTAAGGAGGCATGTGTAGTGTTTACAGGACTAGTTGAGGAAATTGGTAGGGTAAAGAATATTACAAAAGATAATAAGGGTGCTCATATAGTTATAAAAGCAGAAAAAATATTAGAAGATGTAAAATTAGGAGACAGTATAAGCACTAATGGGGTATGTCTCACTGTAACTAGTTTTAGCAAAGATGAATTCACTGCTTATGCCATGCCTGAGACTATGAACAAAACTAATTTATCCCTATTAAAATCTAATGATTTAGTGAATTTAGAAAGGGCTTTAAAATTAGGAGACAGGCTAGGTGGTCATATGGTATCTGGTCACGTGGACGGGGTTGGAAAGATAGTAAATATAAGAGATGATTCTAATGCTAGAATCTTTGAAATAGAAGTGGAAAGAACTTTAACCAAGTATATAGTACCTAAAGGTTCCATAGGTATAGATGGAATTAGTTTGACTGTAGTTGATACAAAGGAAAACAGATTCTCTGTTTCCATAATTCCTCATACGAAGGAAGAAACAACTCTCTATACTAGAAAAATAGGCCATAGGGTGAATATAGAGTGTGATTTTCTCGGAAAGTATGTGGAAAAAGCTTTAAACTATACTGCTAAAAGTAATATAGATGAGAGTTTCTTAAAACTAAATGGATTTTGCTAATTAACTGAGGAGTGAATATTATGTTTAATAAAATTGAAGAGGCTATAGAAGATATAAGATTAGGGAAAATGGTAATTGTGGTAGATGATGAAAATAGGGAAAATGAAGGGGACCTACTTATGTCAGCCAGTATGGTTACACCTGAGAGTGTGAACTTTATGGCTAAGTATGGGCGAGGACTTATATGTGCTCCCTTAGAGAAAGAAAGAGCACTAGAATTAGGTTTAGAAAAGATGGTATTTAATAATACGGACCCAAAGGAGACTGCCTTTACCGTATCAATAGATAGTAAAGAGTGTACTACTGGCATATCTGCTTTTGAAAGGGCAGACACCATATTAAAAATGGTAGATGAAAATTCTACAAAGGATGACTTTACTAAACCAGGACATATATTTCCACTAGTAGCTAAAGAAGGTGGCGTATTAAAAAGGGCAGGTCATACGGAGGCAGCTGTAGATTTAGCTAAATTATCAAACACTGGAAACATGGGAGTCATATGTGAAATTATGAGTGAGGATGGAACCATGGCTAGAGTACCAGAACTATTGGGATTTGCCAAGAATCATAATTTAAAGATAATCACCATAGCAGATTTAATAGAATACAGAAGAAAAAAAGAGTGTTTAGTAGAAAAGATAGCAGCGGCTAATATGCCTACTAAATATGGAGATTTTAAAATAGTGGGTTTTATAAACAAATTGAATGGGGAACATCATGTGGCATTAGTAAAGGGAAATGTAGATGATGGGGAACCAGTATTAGTAAGAGTTCATTCAGAGTGTTTGACTGGAGACGCTTTTGGGTCTTTAAGATGTGATTGTGGAGATCAATATGGTGCTGCCATGAAGAAGATAGAAGAAGAAGGAAGAGGAATACTTCTTTATATGAGACAAGAAGGAAGAGGAATAGGTCTTATAAATAAGATTAGGGCTTATGAGTTACAAGACAAAGGAATGGATACTATAGAAGCTAATATTGCCTTAGGATTTGAAGAAGATTTAAGGGAGTATGGTATAGGGGCTCAAATATTAAAAGAATTAGGTGTTAAGAAGATTAAATTAATAACTAATAATCCTAAGAAAATATCAGGATTGTCTGGATATGGACTAGATATAGTGGATAGAGTTTCTATTAAGACTCATGTTCATGATGAGAGTATTAATTATATAAAGACTAAGAAAGAAAAAATGGGACACATGTTATAGGTGAAGGGTGTGTGCAACAGGTATATGAACCTACTACGTTTCTATAAATCAAAACGTTTCACAGGTAAGTCACTATCACATGCTAGAATGTTTATCTGATACGTATTGTAGAAAGTTCATAATTGTTTGCAACATAGGATGTTGTGATGTTCCACCTGTTGAAAAAATTTTGATTCACAGAAACTTGTAGGTAGCAGAGTTTATTGGATTATGAAAACGTTGAAAAAGTATGAAGAAATTAAAATAAAGGGAACATAAAAATAAGGAGGAATAAGTTATGAAAATATATGAAGGTAATTTAATAGGTAAAGGTTTAAAGGTAGGAATAGCTGTGGCAAGGTTTAATGAGTTTATAAACTCTAAGTTATTAGATGGTTGTATAGATGGTCTTAAGAGACATGGGGTAGAGGAAGAAAATATACATATTTCATGGGTCCCTGGGGCCTTTGAGATTCCGTTAGTGGCAAAGAAGATGGTAAAGAGTAAAAAGTATGATAGTGTAATATGTTTAGGTACAGTTATAAGAGGAACTACAAGTCATTATGATTATGTTTGTAGTGAAGTATCTAAGGGAGTGGCACAAGTATCATTAGAAAGTGAGATTCCAGTAATATTTGGAGTACTTACTACAGATAATATAGAACAGGCCATAGAAAGGGCTGGGACTAAAGCTGGTAACAAGGGCTTTGAAGCAGCTTCAACAGCTATAGAAATGGCAAATTTATTAAAAGAAATTTAATGATTGTTTAACACCTTAAGGATAGTAAAATTTACTATCCTTTTTATTTTTTGTAACCAAATTGCCATAGAAAAATAGTATCCTATAGATAGGAGATGATTTTTATGAAAATATTAATTATAGAAGATGAAGAGAGAATGAGACGCCTAATTAAGGACTATCTTAAAAGGGAGTATGAAATAGTAGAGGCTCGTGATGGAAAAGAAGGATTGGATTTATTTAAAAGGGAAAATCCGCATTTAATAATATTAGACGTGATGCTGCCCATATATGATGGATGGACTGTTTGTAGAAATATAAGGAAAGAATCCAATGTACCCATAATAATGCTTACGGCTAGAAGTGAAGAATGGGATGAATTGTTTGGATTTGAATTAGGTGTGAATGATTATGTAACTAAACCATTTAGACCTAAAATACTAGTTGCTAGAATTAATTCCATATTAAAAAGACAAGACAAGGATAATTTTGAGTATGGTCCTTTGTCTATAGACTATAAAGGGCATAGGGTATTTTTATATGGAGAAGAGCTCACATTATCTAAAACAGAATATAATTTGTTAACCTATTTAGTTAAAAATAAGGAACTGGCTTTATCTAGGGAGCAGATACTCAATGTTGTATGGGGGTATGATTATTATGGAGATGAAAGAACTGTAGATACTCACATAAAGAGATTAAGATCTAAATTAAAAGAAGGTGGAAAGTACATAAAAACTGTGAGAGGTATAGGTTATAGATTTGAGGTGCAATTATGAGAAAATCCATATGGTTTAAGTTATTTATAAGTATTACCATATTGGCCCTATTAATAATGAGCATAAGCTGGTTTATGAATACTAAATATTTGGAGAAATATTATATTTTTAAGAAGAAGGAAAAACTAGTAGAATATGGGAACGATATTGAAAGTTTGTATATTAATAAAGATGAAAATTTAGAGCATGAACTTACCAAAATAGAGAATGAATTAAATGGTAAGATATCTTTGCTAGATAATAAAAATCAATTCGTATATTATTCAGATAGTAAGGGAATGCTTTGTAAATTTAATTCAGATCTTACGAAAGAAAATAATACTATTATAGACATGTATACTTATAATAGATTTGGAATGAAGTTTCTAGTACTAAACAAACTAATGAAAGATAACAGTATATTAATAATGCAAATTCCCATAGCTCCCATAAAAGAATCTGTACATGTGGTAAATAGCTTTTATTGGTATATTGGAATCATAAGTATACTGGTATCTATTGTATTTGCCTATTTATTTAGCAAGAAATTTACTAAACCTATTATAGAATTAAATTTAGTAGCTAAAGACATGTTAAATTTAGACTTTAGTAAAAAATATGAGTATGGTAAGGACGATGAAATCGGTCAACTGTCATATACTATAAATCAACTATCTAGAAGATTACATTTCTATATTGAGAAGCTTAAAGATGACATAGAAAAGGAAAGGGAACTTGATAAAATAAGAAAGGAGTTTATTGCCAATGTATCCCATGAACTTAAAACTCCCATATCCCTCATTCAAGGTTATGCAGAAGGCCTTAAGGAAAATGTTTTAGATGCGAAAGAAGATAAAGAATTTTATTGTGATGTAATAATAGATGAATCTGATAAAATGAATAAACTCATTAAAGAATTGTTGAACTTATCTAAACTCCAGTCTAGAAAAGTAAATTTAAATAAAAATTATTTTGATATAGTCAAGCTAATTGAAGAGACTAACAAAAAATATAAAAATATATTCTTAGAAAGGAATATAACTTATGAAATAGAGTATTTAAAAAAAGATATAATGATAAATGGAGATTATTATAAAATAGAACAAGTATTAACTAACTTAACTAATAATGCCATAAACCATGTAGATTATGATAAAAGAATAGGCATAAAAATTTATGAAAAGGATAATAAAGTTATGGTCACAGTAAAAAACACAGGACCTAATATTGAAGAAAAGCATATAAACAAAATATGGGAAAGTTTTTATAAGGGAGATGTGTCTAGAAATAGAACAGATGGAGGTACAGGTTTGGGTCTTGCAATTGTTAAGGAAATAATAGAACTTCATAACGGAGAATATGGAGTGGATAATCAGAAGGATGGTGTAGCTTTTTGGTTTAATATACCAATTTGATAAAAAAATAATATAATGGTATAATTTGACTAAAATACTAAAAACACGAATTTAGTCGAAATTAAGGGGAAAGATTATGTCATATGTAGGCTATATATTTATGATTATGTTAGAGTGTATAAATGTAATTAATTTATACGAAATTATTTCAAATAAAGAAAGAGCATTAAATAGTAATATAAAAAAAATAATTATATTAGTCTATTACTTTTCAATTGCTTTATTCCTAATCCCTAACTTACCTTTGGCCTATAAGGCTATTATAATTAGTATAACTAATATGATCGTATTTTCTAGATTATACAAAATGAAATTTGTAGATTCTGTATTTCCTGTATTCTGTAGCTTCATATTTATAATCATATGTGAAAGCATAAGTATGATTATACTTACTATGACTTCTAAAATATATTATGTAGATGTAATTGAACTCACAAATACGAAGGCATTAGTAGGAAGCTTAAGTGGAATTATAGGTTTTATTTGTATATATATTCTTAAAAAAAGAGAATTTAAATTTATTTTAACTCTTAAAAGGTATAGAGAAAATTTTGTTCTTAACTATGGGGTAATATCTGTAGTTAGTTTGATTCTATTAGGATTGACCTTTAGGGAATTGTTATATAAGAATGAACAAATATATTTATTTGAAATTAGTATTAATATATTATTCTTGGTATTTGTAATAACTTCCATAATGATAGTAAGGGAAAGGGATAATTTAGTAAGAATAGAGCATGAATATGAACTTCAAAATCAACATATAGAAAATATAGAGAATATAATTGGAATAATAAGAAAAGAGAAACATGATTTTTCAAATCATATAAGTACTATACATGCATTATGTCTACTGAATAAACCAGATGCTGTACAGAAAATAAGAAAATATCTTGAAAATTTATCTGAGGGATTAAGGGATTCTTATCACTATTATGATTCGGGAAATGATTATGTGGATAGTTTATTACTAGTTAAAAGTAGTCAGGCCTATGAAAAGTCAATAAATCTTGATGTGGAATTTGAGAGTTCTTTAGAGCATATAAATATGCGAGGACAAGACCTAATAAGTATGTTCAGTAATATAATAGACAATTCCTTTGATGTTATGGAAAAATATGATAATGACCATAAAGTAATAGGTGTGTATACATATTTAGAGAGAGATGTATATTGCATATCAATAAGTAATAATGGCCCTATCATATCCACAGAATTAAGGAATAAGATGTTTAAAAAGGGTTATTCTACCAAGGGTGAGAAATCTAGTGGCAGAGGATATGGTTTATATATTGTAAAGGAATTAGTAGAGAATAATGGTGGAGTTATAGAAGTTACAAGTAATGAACATGAAACACAATTTAAAATGAAATTCCCATTACATGGAGAAAATAAACTACAAAGGGCTCTTTAAGGGCATTTGTAGTTTTTTTAATTATAGTTTTACATACATAAGATTTAACTCCTGGAATTAGGCTATAATAAAATAAGATAGTTTGATATACTATTAATTGGGAAACTATTATTGGCAGGTGAATAGAATGGAGAACTTACTAGAGAAAATAGTTAAAGATAATAGGTCTTTAACTAAAGAAGGAAAGGTTGCAACTTATATTCCAGAGTTGGCAAATGGAAATGGAAGTGCATTAGGAATTTGTGTTATAACAAAGGATAAGGAAATTTTTCAAGCAGGAGACTTTGAGACTAAATTTACTATACAAAGTATATCAAAGATAGTTAGTTTAATGTATGCCATAAAGTATACTGGAATAGATACTGTATTTAAAAAAGTCAGTGCAGAACCTACGGCTTATGGATTTAATTCCATAGTAAATTTAGAAGTGAAAAATTATAATAAGCCCTTAAACCCAATGATAAATGCAGGTGCTATAGCAGTAGCATCCATGTTAAAGGGCACCACTAGTAATGAAAAATTTGAAAATGTTTTAAATTTTATAAGGCAAATTTGCAATAATAACGAGATTCAATTAAATGAAAAAGTATATTTATCAGAAAAAAGAACTGGACATCGAAATAGATCCTTAGCTCACTTTATGAGGAGTACAAATGTTATAGAAGGTGATGTGGAAGAAATACTAGATGTATATTTTAAATTGTGTTCTATTGAGGTGACTTGTAAGGACATAGCTAGTATAGCAGCTATGCTAGCCTTAGATGGAGTTTTATGGCATAATGACGAAAGAATAATTGAGTCTCATATAGCTAAAATGGTAAAGGCTATAATGATGACTTGTGGTATGTATGATGCATCGGGAGAGTATGCTGTAAAAGTAGGAATACCATCTAAGAGTGGTGTAGGTGGTGGGATTTTAGCTACGGTGCCTAATAAAATGGGTATAGGTGTAGTTGGTCCTGCACTAGATGAAAAGGGAAATAGTATAGCAGGAATTGAAGTATTAGATCAGTTAAGTAAAGAATTAAATTTAAGTATATTTTAATATATAGATAGAGAATACTAAAAATTTTATTTAATAAATAATTACTTGAAAAATTTTTAGCTTTATATTAATAGGGTTAAGAGATTAAGTTAAGGGTTTGGGGATAAAAACTCCCAACTCTAAACTTTAAACTCTTAACCCTATTTTTAAAAATGTTTTTTTACGAGGGGAGCCATTTTATCCATGCGAAAAAATGGATTTTTATATATGACCCCTTTTAGTATGGGTAGATCTAATATATTTATTAAATGGTCTAGGTCCTTGTTATCCATATTATTCATGGCTTTTCTATAATAATCCATATTTCTTATATATTCTATTTGACGTGTCATTTCTTTCTCATAATCTAAATTATGACCTATATGTTGAGCTGCTGCATAACCACTGTGGATAGCACCCATAGCACCAAAACCTAAAAAATTATCACAAAATCCAGCTGCGTCACCTACGAAAATCACATTTTCATGAACTAAATTACTCATGAATCCCGTATCCTTGTATACGTCAAAGGTACTAATTAAAGTTCCTTCTAAAGGAACTGTGTCTAAGAATTTTTTCCAATAAAAATCCAATTCAGGATGGGATATATTATCCACTACTAACATGGCAAAAGATTCTTTAGAGTTATTTGGTATTAAATAGGCAAAGGCATTGTTACAATAATCCTTGTTAATCCACATTTTTAAAAGATCTGTTCTAAAATCTCCTACCATTTTACCAATCCTAGTATAAGCAGAAAAAGTATTAGTCCATAGATTATATTTCTTAGGAATTTTATTTGTTCCTGTGGCTACAACTATATAATCATACTCATTTTTTATATGGTCTATTTCAATATGGGAGTTGTAGTTAATCTTAGTTTTTAATTGGGACATAATTTGTTTTTCTAATGTATTTTCATTAAATGATCCCCTTTGAAAGATGTAACCTAAATTTCCACACACTTGAAAAGAGGAGTTTTGTGAATACATTTCTATGGTATGTAATTTATCCAGAGGAGTAAGCTTTAAACCCATAGTTTTTTTTATATGCTTTATTAAATCTTTCCTAAATAAATTTTGTAATTTCATAGTGGCTATAGAATACTCTAGATAATAATTTTCTAAATTCTTTTCAAATATATGAAAGTCTATTTTTAAACTTTCTAGTGCATGGGCACAAGATAGACCTGCAAGTCCAGCCCCTATAATTGCAACCTTCATATTTACTCAACCTTTCATTGCGAAAACCAAACTTTGAGTTAAGTTTCACTTCATAAGTATAATATTTGAAGAAGAAACAAAAAATATTAAAAAATATTTCAGCAAGTACATATGAAGAGGAGAAAATTATGGATCATGCATATAAAAATGCTAAAACCCAAATAATGATGTATGCTTTTTTAGATGAAAGCAGAAAAAAAGAAGAACTTTTAATAAATAAAATCCAATTATATGTATCTTTCATAAAGGAAAAAGAGGTGAAAAGTTATTTGAAGCAAATGATAAAAACTTCAAGGGAACATATAAATCTTTGTACAGACATGATGATTAAATTAAATTTAGAGTAATAGGTGATTATATGAAAAATGAAGATATATTAAAGGATTTATTAGGAACTAAAACAGAAAACCAAAGGATGTACAATGAATTTATGATTAAAAGTAGAAATCCAGAACTAAGAAAATTATTTTTAGATTTAAGAGATGATGAAATGAGGTATATATCAGAATTACAACAAAAGATTGAAAAATTAGAAGCTAAACCTAATATATTATCTCATGTTTTTTCTACTAGATTAAATAATTAAGAGGGCATGAATATGTCGTGGATAATACTATTTATAGTAAGTTGGATAATGTTTTTTATAGCAGTAGATTTCAAAATGTTAAAATATACTATTTGGTCAGGCCTGTTAACAGCATTAATAGAAGTATCAATAGATATTCTTTATACAGGCCATAAATTATATAAAACTGTGAATAATGTATTTGAAACAAAGGGAATATCTATTTTTTTTATATTTAGTGTTCCCATTGTAATAGGCACATTAATGAGTCAATATTATCCTAAAAAAAAGTTATATAGAATTTTAAATATATTTATAATAAGCATATTGTTTTATGCTGTAGAGTTTATACTTGTATTAAAGGGTGATTTAATATATATAAATTGGATTTGGATAGAGAGTTTAATAATAGATCTATTAACTATGATGAGCATAAGCTGGTTTAATTTGGTTGTATTAAATAAATGGAGAGAAAGTGTTCCATAGATTAAATAATTAAGAGGGTATGTATATGTCGTGGATAATACTATTTATAATAAGTTGGATAATATTTTTTATAGCAGTAGATTTTAAAATGTTAAAATATACTATTTGGTCAGGCTTGTTGGCAGCATGTATGGAATTCTTAATAGATATGCTTTTTATAGGTCATAATTTATTTAAAACTATAAATAATTTATTTGAAATAAAGGGAGTGCCTATTATATTTACATTTAGTGCACCCCTAGCAATGGGTATATTAATGTCTCAATATTATCCTAAGAGAAAGCTATATAGGATTCTAAATGTATTTGTACTAAGTATATTATTTTACTCTGTAGAATATATACTTTTATTAAAAGGTGATTTAATATATATGAATTGGAGTTTTGCTGAAAGTTTAGTAATAGATATATTAGCCATAATAACCATAAGTTGGTTTAATCTAGTTGTATTAAATAAATGGAGAGAGAGCATATGAGTACAATTACTTACACTTTAAGTTTGGCGTTTGTTGGAATTTTAACTTTAGTTTGGCTTAATATATGTAAAAGGAATTGAGGGCAGATATGAAAGTAGCCATTATAGGAGCAGGTATTGCAGGCCTTTCTTGTGCCTGTGAATTACAAAAATATAACATATCTTATACTATATTTGAAAGAAATAATTTTATTGGAGAAGGTATACCACATGTGGCAGCTTTTTTAAATATATTAGATAGGACAAAGGGAGATGCTCTTAAGTATTTTGAAAGAAATTATAAAATAAAAATAAAGGAATTAAGTACACTAAATAAAATTGTTCATCATTCTCCAAATAAAACTACCCTAGTGGAAAAGGCAAATCTAGGGCAAATTATATATAGGGGAAACCATAAGAACTCCTTTAAAATGCAGTTATTTAATCAACTGAAAAATCCCAATATACTCCTTAGTACTATGGGAGACTCGGATAAATTATCTAAAGAATATGATCATGTGGTTTTAGCCACGGGAAATCATTATGGAGCCCTTGAATATGGATGTTGGCAAACCTGGGTAAAAACCATAGTAAAGGGAGCAGTCATAAGTGGAAATTTTCATATGGATACATTAATCGTATGGATAAATAAGGATTATTGTAAAGAGGGTTATGCATATCTAACACCAATAGATAATAAAACAGCCGTATTAATATTAATAGTAACAGATATAAAAGAAAAAGAAATAGATATGTATTGGACACGATTTTTAGAAACTGAAAATATAAATAACAAAATACTACAGTCCTTTATGCTAGAACATGCAGCTGGATATTGTTATCCTAGAAAAGTAAACAATATATATTTTGCAGGGAATTCAGCAGGGGGAATAGATCCCTTTTTAGGATTTGGTCAATTAAATAGTATAATTCAAGGGGTAATGGTAGCTAGAGCAATTGCTGAAAATAAGAGCTATGATAAATTAATAAATAGTTTAACACAAAGAAATCTATGGATGTATGAGTTTAGGAAGAAATACAACAAAATGACAAATAAAGATTATGATAGATTAATTCAGACCATAGGAACTCCAGGGATAAAGCATACCATATACCATACCAATATAGATATAGTAAAGTGGGGAGGAACATCTTTTAATCTTTTTAATAAATTAAAAAAATAAAATCCTTTAACTAGGATTTTATTTTTTTCTTCTTTTCCGAGAACTTATTTTTAATCACTGCACATAAAAGAATAAATATTGGGATCACATATCCCATGCATATGGAAAAGATAGGGAATGTATAGTGTAAATATAAAACTAAAGATCCATCCCTTTTTATGGTGGTCATTGCCATGGTAACTAGTAATAGGAATATGGGAAACAATAATAAATTGTGATTTTTAATTTTAAATATTTCATAAACACAAGACCAAAATCCATAGGTAAGGAGAGCTATTTTTATGAATATACCCATTATCCATACACTTATAAATAGAACATCTAAATTGGCGAGGGATTTGCCAAAGCTAGCATATCTAACGAAGTTGTAAGCAGGATACATTAAATTCCTTGTTATACTGCCAAATACAGCTATTATCAATATGCCTACAATAAATGACAATCCAATTGATAACACAGATGAAATTAGTATCTTTCTTATATGTTTTCTTTCCTTAATAAATTTTGATAGTTGTATTATTATTACTAATTCTGCAAACCAACCATTTAATAAAATACTTCCTTTAAATACGGGAGTAAAACCATTTTCCAATATGGGGAGATAGTTGGAAAGGTTAAGGTTTTTAAGGTTTCCAATTAGTATGAGGCCTATGGCTATTGTACCTATAGGAAGTAATAATTCGTTCAATCTACAGACTATTTCTATTCCCTTTGATAGAGCCAGGATACTTATGATAGCTCCAATAATATAGAAGATTATAAAAGGAGTTGCTTGATTTGTGGTATCTTTTAAAAATTGGCCAAATTCTCCTAATACTAACCTTCCCATCTCAAAAAAATAATACATAAAAAGTAGATTAAGAAGGGTGCCGAAGAACTTACCAAATATTTCATTATTTATTTCCATTAGGGACATATATGGATACATATCTGTTATTAATATGTATATATACATCATAAGGACTCCACATAAGGTAGCAATTAAAACACTTAACCATGCATCTGCACCAGCCTCTTGCGCTACAGATGCGGGAAGTACAATACTTCCTGTTGATAATATGTAAGTAAGAAGTACTAATGCTGCCTGAAATGAGGAAATATTATGTTCGTCGATTGATGTACTTGTCTGAAATTTCATTGTAACTCTCCTTAGTATATATTAAAAGTATGTGAAAGATAGTTTTTGTAAAAAAAATACTTAATATACTCATTTATATCATATTGGAAAAATAGAATAGTTTATATAAATTTCAGGAAAACTAAGAAAAACTATTATGAGGAAGATGTGCTATGTTTTTTAATAGAAAAAAAGATAGAGAAGAAGAAGAGTACTTAAGTAAAAATATAGATAAAAATATTGATCGGTTAAAGGAAGAATTTCAAGATTGTTCCGACTTAGTTGACAGAGAATTTAAACTGAGTAAAACCCATACTAGAATAGTTATATTTTACATTGATGGCATAGTAGACAAGCAAGTTTTACAGGATAACGTACTTAGTAATATTTTAGTGAACATGAGAGGTTGTGATGATCCTGTAAAGATAAAGGAAAAGTTTTTGTTAGATATAATTAAGGACTATGATTTGCCCATAGGAGAAATAGGAAAAGTAGAGACTATAGAAGATTGTATAAGCAAAATAGTAGAGGGAAATACTATTTTATTTATGGATGGTATAAATATGGGATTGTGCTTATCTACCATAAAGCCTCCTGGAAGAACCATAGGACAACCTGTAACAGAAGCTAATATAAGGGGGCCTTTTGAAGCATTTACAGAAAATTTAAGGGCTAACACATCCTTAATAAGAAAGAGATTGAAAAGTAATAATTTAAAGATGGAAAATATTAATGCAGGTAAGTTAAGCAAGACTAACATTACCATATGCTATTTAAAAAATATAGTAGATGATAATCTGGTTAAAGAAGTAAAAAAGAGATTAGATAAGATTGAAATAGATACCATAATAGATAGCGGATACATAGAACATTTAATTGAGGATTCACCCTTGTCTGTATTTCCACAAATGGTTCATACAGAAAGACCAGATACATGTACAGCTGCTTTAAGTGAAGGGCGAGTAGTACTATTAGTAGATGGATCCCCCTTTGCGTTAATAGTTCCTGGTGTATTCATAGATTTTTTAACTGCACCAGAAGATTATTATTCAAAATTCTATATAGCTACCTTTGTGAGAATGTTAAGATATGCAGCCTTATTTACATCCTTAATAACACCGGGATTTTATATAGCTTTAACCACATTCCATCGGGCTATGATACCCTCAACACTACTTATTAGAATATCAGCAGCCCACGCCGAGGTGCCATTTTCAGCAACTATTGAAGTACTATTGATGGAAATGACCTTTGAATTACTAAGGGAAGCAGGCCTTAGACTACAAAAACCCATTGGTTCAGCTGTAAGTATAGTTGGAGCATTAGTAATTGGACAAGGGGCAGTAAAGGCTGGATTAGTATCCCAAGAAATAGTTATTATAGTAGCATTAACGGGGATTTCATCCTTTGCCATTCCTGTATATTCCATGGAAGTAGCCATAAGACTTTTAAGGTTTGTACTAATAATATTATCATCCATGTTAGGAATTTTAGGATTAGTAACAGGTCTAATGGTTATACTTATACATTTAGTATCTCTAAGATCCTTTGGAGTGCCCTATTTATCTCCCCTTGCTCCCATGTCCATAAAAGATTGGCAAGATATATTTTACAAGGTACCCATATGGGCTAATGAAAGCAGACCAACCTTCGTAAATCCTAAATCTCAAAAAAAGCAACAGGGAAATAGTATGCCTAAGAAAACTAATAAATCTATAAATAAAGTATAGGTGATAAAATTGAAGAAGATAGGTATTATTCTAATAATATGCCTGTTAATGACAGGCTGTTGGGACAAAACTGAATTGAAGGAAGTAGGCATAGTTACAGCTATGGGAGTAGATTTAGAAGATGATGGACAAATAACCATGAGTGTACTTATGGTTATTCCCCTAGGTAGTGAGGTGCAGCAATCGACTACCTGGTATGGTAAATCTAAGGGAAAGACTTTAATGGATGCTAGTAAGAATATAAGGAAGCATACTAGTAAGAAACCAGAATGGTATCATAGTAAACTAGTATTAATAGGAGAAAAATTGGCTAGAAAGGACATGTATAAGGTTTTAGATTATCTTTCTAGAAATCAACAAATAAGATATTCAAATAATATAATAGTATGTGAAGGTAGGGCAGATGAAGCCTTATCGGCACCTGCTGATTTAGAGACAAGCTTAGCATCTGAGATTGGTGGCTTAATTGAGAATACATCAGATTATACTAAGGCCTATGTGGAAAAGTTAAAGGATTTTCTACAAAGTATGGACAGTGAGACTGTGGGAAGTGTATGTGGAAGATTGAGATATTCTCAAGATAGAGAAATAACATTTTCATCAAATAGAGAAACCATAATGAAATTAAATGACGAAAAAGACTATAAGTATATAGCCTTAGAAGGGACATCTGTTTTTAAGGGAATGAAATTGGCTGGGTTTCTAAATGATTTAGAAACTAGTGGTTTTTTGTTTATTACAGGAAAAGCTAAAGGCGGTGGGATTCCTGTGAAAGTAGAAGAAGATCAATATGTATTTTTAGATCATTCAAAACCAGATAGTAAAATAGAAATCAATATGGAAGACAATAAAATACAAGCAAATATAAAGGTGGAGTTAGATACTTTAATAGTTGAGACTACAGAAGAATTAAGATTAAAGGATAAAAAGTTTATCAAAGAAATAGAAGAAATGGCAGCAAAAGAAGTTAGAGAGCGTATGGAAGCCTCTATGAAAAAGGCAAAAGAATTAAATTCTGATATATTTGGAATATCTGAACAAATTCATAAAACATATCCAAAAGTATGGAAAGAAATAAAAGATGATTGGGATAAAATATTTAAAGAAATTCCTATAGAATATGAAGTTAAAGTGAAAATTAAGGGCTTTAACCTAATAGGAGATAGGATTAAGCAGGTGAAGTAAAATATGATATACATAGTAATGTTAATATTTCTTGTGAGTATGGTAATATATACAATTTATTGTAGAAAAAATAAACTGAAGAGAGAGATGATTATAGGAAATACTTTCATTATAATCAGTACAATGTATTCCTATTTCTATATGGTAGGGGAACCCCTACCTGGACCTACAGAAGGTATTAATATGATTTTTGCTAAAATAGTAAATGCCATATACGGAGTAACCCTATAAGACCAAGAATAAAGAGAATTATAACAAAGTTATAAAAAGGATAAATGTACATGCCCTTTACTCATATAATCATAAAAAATTAATAAATATAAAGAGAAGAATAAAAAAAGGAGTAATAGGCATGTATAAAAAAATATTCTACTCTTTAATACTTATAATAATTATTGTTTTATTAATACAAATTAACAACATAATTTTAAACAAAGTGTATGTTGAAACTTTTTTTGATATGGAAAATAGTAGAGAAATAATATTGAATGGACCTAAAGATAAAAAGGTAGTGGCCCTTACCTTTGATGATGGCCCCCATCCAAGATATACCCCTCAAATATTAGATTTATTAGACAAATATGACGCTAAAGCTACTTTTTTTGTAATAGGAAAGCATGTAAAACTATATCCTGAAGTGGTGAAAAGAGAGGTGATTTCAGGTCACGAAGTGGGAAATCACACTTTTTCACATATTAATATAAGAGCCAATTCTTCTAAGAGAATATGGAAAGAGTTTCAAGAAACTCAAGACATAGTATATAAGGTGACAGGGAAAAAACCTACACTTTTTAGGCCACCTTTTGGCTATTATAACAATATGATTAAGAATATGGCATCTCAGGCTGGATGTGATGTTATCCTGTGGTCTACCCATCAGGATTCAAAGGATTGGAGTAGCCCTGGAGTAGATAAAATAGTAAACACTGTATTGAATAAAACTAGAAATGGAGATATTATATTACTTCATGATTATGTAGAAGGAAAATGCCATACAATAGAAGCTTTAGAGACTATATTACCGGAATTAAAGAAAAGAGGTTTTAAGTTTCTGACTATTTCAGAATTATTAAATCTTACAGCAGAATAAAAATATTAAAAAGTTAAAAGGATAATTCTTTTAATTGTAGAATAATATAGTACTTAGGACCTGTTGGAAACGAAGGGGATAAATATGAAGAATGATATGTTTTTTTTCTACGAAGGATTCCATCCAATGTTTATAATAGATTATAATAGCTTTAATGTGGTAAATATAAATGAAAAAGCTAAAAATCTATGTAATATGGACTTAAGTAAAGTTAATAGAATAGAAGATTTCATTCCATATGTAAATATACATATTAAAGATAAAATAAAAATAGATTATATCTTGAGGAATAAATATATTTTTCATAGTTGGTTTGATGTTTATTTGAAAAAAATAAATCTAGAAAATAAAGATTATATATGGATACAATTAATAGATGTGAGTAGGTATAAAACGAAAGAAGAAGAAGCAAAGTATATTGCTTATCATGATACGGTGACTAACTTGCCAAATAGAAGGTATATGGACGATTATCTTAAGGTGATTTTTAATAGTGCCATGAGAGAAAATAAAAATATAGGCTTAATGTTTATAGATTTAGATAATTTTAAAAGCATTAATGATACATATGGTCATATGGCAGGAGATGAAGCCTTAAAAACCGTAAGTAAACATATAAAAGGAGCCCTAAGAAAAAGTGATTTAATAGCTAGATTTGGAGGAGATGAATTTCTAGTAATATTAGAAGATATGCCTAAAATTGAAATTGCAAATTCTGTGGCTGAGAGAATAATAGAAGAATTACAGACGCCTATAATAGTGAAAGAAAAAAAGATAAAGATAACTTGTAGTATAGGTATTGGAATGTTCCCTGAACACGGAAATGATATGGAGTCCATAATAAATTATGCAGATAAGGCCATGTATGAAGCTAAAAGATTAGGAAAAAATACATATAAAAAGAATTATTAAATAGCTAAAGTATTTACTTTAGCTATTTTTAAATAGTAAGGTATAATTAAGATAATAAGATGAAATAGAAAGGAAGTAAAAAATGAATTCTCAGGAGATAGTTAAAAATATAATAGAAAAGGAAGAATTAATACAAGCTATATTAAGTAATAAAAGAAAAAAGGATGATGACTATAGGAAAGTTAATATAAGACCTATCCTTATAAAGGATGAATTAGTATATCAATTTACCTATGTATATGATAATAAAGAAATCCATAAGAATATATCTAAGGATGAAGCCATAGATAAAATGAGTAAGTATATAAATTTAGATTTTAAACAATGTCAAATATATGGGGTAGAAAATGATTACCAAATATTGATAAGCAAGAAATTTAAAGAAAAAATATTAAAGAAAAAACCAAGTAAAAAATTAGGAAACATAACTCATAATAGAAAGAAAAAATACATAATAGAAGAAGATGAACCCTGTGACTTTTTAATGTACTTAGGAGTTATGAATAAGGAAGGAATGGTAAAAAGTCAAAAGCGAGATAAATTTAGACAGATAAATAGATTCTTAGAAATGGTAAGGGATGTGGAAAATAATTTAGATAAGGATAAAGAGTTGAAAATAATAGATTTTGGTTGTGGAAAGTCATACCTAACTTTTGCCTTATATTATTATTTAGTTAAAGTATTAAATCTAAAAGTTAATATTATAGGATTAGACTTAAAAAAAGACGTAGTAGAATACTGCAACCAAGTATCTAAAAACTTAGGATACGAACACTTATCTTTTCAAGTGGGAAATATAGGAGAGTTTAATGAGTTTGATCAAGTGGACATAGTAGTTACCCTTCATGCTTGTGATACGGCCACGGATATGGCTTTATTTAAGGCCATATGCTGGAATAGTGAAATTATATTGTCTGTACCTTGCTGTCAACATGAACTTATGAATCAAGTAAAGAGTGAAACTTTAAAACCTATGCTTAAACATGGAATAATAAAAGAGAGATTTAGTTCCTTAGCTACTGATTCAGCCCGTGTAAATCTACTAGAATTAATAGGATATGATACCCAGATAATAGAGTTTATAGAAACGGAGCATACGCCTAAAAATCTTTTAATAAGGGCAATAAAAGCTAATAACAAAAGGGAAGAATTATTACAAGAGTACAAGGCCTTTAAGAAATTTTTAAATATAGAGCCATATTTAGAAAAACTATTAGTAGATAGCAATAGGATTAATATTTAGGGGGAATAAACATGAATGAAATTAAGAAAGTTGATTTTGATACAAAGGATAAGTTCTACAATTACTTAAATATAAAGTTAATGGGTCTAGTTTCATCAGAAGAAGACGTATTAGCTAATCTTTCTAATGCCAGTGCCTTTTTTAATTTATTATTGGATAATATAAACTGGGTAGGATTTTATCTTTATAAAAATGATGAACTAGTATTGGGACCCTTTCAAGGAAAGCCAGCATGTACCCATATAGAAATGGGAAAGGGTGTATGTGGTACGACAGCTAAAAGTCTAGAAACTCAATTAGTACCAGATGTACATGAATTTCCTGGCCACATAGCTTGTGATAGTGCATCCCAATCTGAAATAGTCATACCTCTAGTTCAAAATGGAAAACTAGTAGGAGTACTAGACATTGATAGTCCTATAAAAAACAGATTTGATGAAGAAGATCAGATAGGTCTTGAGAAAGCTGTTGAAACATTGAATAAATATGTGAATATTTCACAAATTTTATAAACTTATCAACAACAAAAGGACGGCCAAAGCCGTCCTTTTTATTTATCAATATAAAACTATATTACCTACAAGTTGAAATGAATCAAAAATTTTTCAGCAGGTGGAACATGAGAACATCCTATGCTGCAAATAATTGTGAACCTTCTATGGTAACTATCACATATAAACTTTAGAATCTGATAGTGACTTACCTGTGAAACGTTTTGATTTATTGAAATGCAGTAGGTTCACAAAACTCCTGATTAAATGAATTATCCATTAAGTTTAACTTGATGATAAGTTTTCTTACCCTTCTTAATCATTAACTCATTATCTTTAAAGTCATTTAAAGTAACTTCGTATTTAAAGTCTGTAACCTTTTCTCCATTTAGAGATACTCCACCTTGTTTTACTAAACGTCTAGCTTCGCTAACAGAAGGAGTAAGGGATAAATCACAAAGTAATTTAAGTAGTCCAATCCCTTCTGTGAATTCAGAAGAACTCATTTCTGTAGAAGGAACATTGGCACTAGCAGGTCCCTTTCCAAATAAAGCCTTAGTAGCTTCTAATGACTTAGTAGCATTTTCTTCACCATGAACTAACTTAGTTACCTCAAATGCTAATATTTCTTTAGCCTTATTGATTTCTGCTCCTTCAAGTGCAGATAATCTTCTAACTTCATCCATAGGTAAGAATGTTAATAGAGCTAAACATCTTTCCACATCAGCATCAGCCACATTTCTCCAGTATTGGAAGAACTCATAAGGAGAAGTCTTTTCTGGATCTAACCAAAGGGCACCCTTTTCTGTTTTACCCATCTTCTTACCTTCACTAGTAGTAAGTAGAGTAAAGGTCATACCAAAGGCTGGTTTACTAGATTTTCTTCTAATTAAGTTAGAACCAGCGATAATATTAGACCATTGATCATCCCCACCCATTTGCATCTTACAACCATATTTTTCATTTAATACATAAAAGTCATATGCTTGCATTATCATGTAGTTAAATTCTAAGAAGGATAATCCCTTTTCCATACGAGATTTAAAGCACTCTGCACCTAGCATTCTATTAACAGAGAAATTAGCTCCCACTTCTCTTAAGAATTCTAAATAATTTAAATTCCTTAGCCAATTTGCATTATTAACCATTATTGCTTTGTCATCAGTAAAATCTATGAATCTAGATAATTGTTTTTTAAAATTTTCAGCATTAGCGTCAATATCTTCTACTGTAAGCATCTTTCTCATATCAGTTTTTCCAGAAGGGTCTCCTACCATTGTAGTTCCTCCACCTAGTAAAACAATAGGTCTATGACCTGCCTTTTGCATGTGCATCATAGTCATTGCTTGTAAAAAGTGTCCCACATGTAAGCTATCTGCAGTAGGATCAAAACCAATATAGAAAGTAACAGATTCCTTACCTAAAAGTTCTCTGATTTCATTTTCGTGAGTTGTTTGTTGTATAAATCCTCTTTCTTTAAGAGTATCAAATACATTAGCCATTAACTTCACTTCCTTTCGTAAAATTTTTAAATATTTAAATGGTAGACTGTTATTGGATATAAATAACTGTCTACAACTATTACTCAAATAAAAAAAGGGCCTTCTCGTCTTTTAAGGACGAGAGGACCCGTGGTACCACCTTAATTTGCATAAAGCCTCATATCCACTATAACGGGTGGGAACCGTCAAACTTTAATTTGAAACTCAGACAGGTGTAATTCGTATATCATGTTCTATAGATTTTTCACCAACCAATCTACTCTCTGAATTGTAACCATGATAACTTAATAGTCAATCTTCAATGTTTTTGTCATTATTATTTTATCCTATATTACCATATATTTATGCAATATGACAAGATTTTGTTTAAGGCATAATCAAAATTACTTTGAAATAGGGCTAGTTTATTTTTCTCTTATACCTAAAAAGGATAATATGAATAATAAATAAGTAAAGTGAAAAACCTAAATATAAGAAAATCATTGAAAAACTTAGTAAAAACCTTTAAAATAGATAAGTCAGTTGGCAATATTTTCACATTAAAAAAACTATGGGGAGTTAAAAATATGAAAAATAAGACTAGACTTTTAGTACATAGTGCTATAATCGGAGCCATATACGTGGTACTTACTATAATATTTGCTCCAATAAGTTATGGTCCTGTGCAGGTAAGAATTTCAGAGGCCTTAACCGTATTACCTTTTTTTACACCAGCAGCCATTCCAGGACTATTTGTAGGCTGTGTAATTGCTAATATATATGGTGGTGGAGGCATGGTTGATATAGTATTTGGTAGTTTAGCAACCTTATTTGCAGCCTTTGTATCATATAAAATGCCTAAAAAAATATTAGTTCCATTACCGCCTGTACTCATAAATGCAGTTGCAGTAGGTTTTATATTAAACTATTTATTTAACCTTCCATTTTTTATAAGTGCCCTATGGGTAGGGTTAGGTCAAATAGTAGCATGCTATGGACTAGGTTATCCACTAATGATGGTTTTAGAAAGATACAAGGATAGAATATTTAAAAACGGTATATAGACAAGAAAAAACATGTGATAAAGACAAAAAATCTTTATCACATGTTTTTTTTGTATGTTAAAAGAAGAACGGAAGGAAAATTAAGAAAAATGTAGAAAATTATGATAATGGAGAGGAGGAGTTTTTATGAAGAAATTTAAATTTAAAAAGAAGATAAATAAAATAAAGAAAAAAAGAGAAAAAAATAATGTGTGGAGTAATTTAAGTATAGGTAAAAAATATGGAGTGGCTAATATAACTATTATAATTTTATTTTTAATATCTACCATAATAACGGTAAATTCCATAAAAACCATAGAAAGAAATATGAATAAATTAGAGAACATTGATAGGCAAGTTATTATGTACAATAAGATGAGTGATGGGTTTACTAAAAAGTTGTATCATATATCAGAATTTATATATTTTCAAAGTACAGGGTATATTAATGACTATGAGAGATCTAAGGAAGAATTAGATAATCTTATTAAAGAATTAGATCCATTAATTAAAGGTGAAAACCTACCCTTTTTATATGAGCAAGTTAAATTAAAAGATAAGGGCATAGACGAGGAATTCAATTCAAATATAATCAAGGGTGTAAAAGACAGAAATGATTTATTAGTATTAAATGCAAAGATAGCTCTCCAATCTAAAAGGAAATCTGCCATAGCTTTACTAAAGGAGATGAGTAAAGAATTAGATATGGAGAGGGAAAAGGCTAACAAATCTGTAGAGATTAGCATGACAAAGGCTGTCTATTCTTTAGGAATATCTATTACAGCATGCATAATTCTTGGAATTATATTGATGTATCTTATATCTAGAAATATTAATAAAAACTTAAATAGAGTAGTAGATGTTAGTAAACGTGTGGCCAATGGAGACTTATCTGGTGAGAAAATAGAATATAAGGGAAGAGATGAGATTGGACAATTGGCTTTAGTTACTAATACTATGACAGATAATTTAAGGGAAATAATAAAAGAGATAATAAATACTTCTGATAAAGTAAAAAACGAAACTTTAGAATTTGTTCAAATTACGGGGGAAATAAATAGGGGTAGTACCCAAATTGCATCTACTATGGACGAACTGGCTAATGGAGCTGAAAATCAAGCTAATTCATCTGTAAACATATTAAATTCTATTAATGAATTAGAAAATTTAATAGATGAATCTGTAAATTATTCAGAAAAAGTAAAACACAGTTCTGAAGAAGTAAAAGACGTATCAGATATGGGAAATAATTTAATAATAGATTCTGTAAAGCAAATGGATAATATTAATGAAGTAGTAAGAGAACTTGGAAATAAGGTCCAAACATTAGATAGTAAATCAAAAAATATATCAAAACTAATTGGTGTTATAAATGACATATCAAGTCAAACTAATTTATTAGCTTTAAATGCAGCAATAGAAGCAGCTCGTGCAGGAGAAGCAGGTAGGGGATTTGCCGTAGTTGCAGAAGAAATTAGAAAATTAGCAGTACAAGTTAATAATTCCACGTCAGAGATAACTAGTATAGTCTCAGATATACAACAGGAATCTAATTATATGATAAAGTCATTAAATGAAAGTTATAAACAAGTAGAAATTGGTTCCAATCAAATTAAAGATACGGAAAAGGCATTCATAAAGATAAATAAAGAAGTGAATTCCATATATGGACAGATAGAACAAATGAGTGGCAATTTAACTACTATTAAAGAATATAGTTCTAATATAAATAATACTATAGAAGAGGTAAGTGCCATAGCCCAGGAAAATTCAGCATCTGTAGAAGAAACGGCTACTTTAGTAGAAGAAGAAAATCTATTAGTAAAAAATTTAAATGACAAAAATAGAATAATAAAAGAAGCAACGGAGAATTTAAAAGATATTGTAAATAAGTTTACTATTTAAGATTAGTTTAAGTTTTGTATGATAAAATAAAATCATTAAGTATCAGAACAGGAGGTTCATAAAATGGAGTATAAAATATTGCATAAGGGTGCATACCCATTAGTAGAAGTAAATTTAGGTCGAGGTGAAAGATTAAAGGCTGAATCTGGTGCCATGGTTGCCATGTCAAATACTATTGATGTGGACGGAAAAATGGAAGGTGGACTTATGGCAGGTCTTGGAAGATTACTAGCTGGAGAAAAGTTTTTCTTCCAAACATTAAATGCATCTCGTGGAGATGGAACCGTATTATTAGCTCCATCTAGTACGGGTGATATAGTAGATATTACTTTAGACGGAAGTCATGGTATGTGTGTTCAAAAGGATGGATTTTTAGCAGGACAAGAAGGTATAGAAGTATCAACAAACATGCAGAATTTAGCTAAAGGAATATTTTCTGGAGAAGGCTTTTTCATATTAAAGATAAGTGGTAAAGGTCATTTATTCTTAAATTCTTTTGGAGCAATCCATGAGTTGAATTTACAACCAGGAGAAGAAATGATAGTAGATAACAGCCACTTAGTAGCATGGGCAGATTATATGGACTATACTATAGAGAAGGCTTCAAAGGGATGGATATCAAGTTTCACATCTGGAGAAGGACTAGTATGTAAATTTAGGGGACCTGGAAAAGTATATATTCAAAGTAGAAATCCAGGATCATTTGGAACTTGGTTAAAGCCATATATTCCAATGCCAAGTGGTAAGTAGAAATTAACTAATAAAGGGACGGTAATAACCGTCCCTTTTTAATATTTAAAATCTTAAATCCCTTTCTCCTTCTTCCAGTCTTTTTAAAAGGTTCATAGCAGCCGATTTGGCCTTTTCATTAGGAATATCCTTTAAAAATTTATCTATTACATCTTTACCCTTTTCTCTTAATTCATCATCAGCATAATCTAATAAAAATTCTTTAAAAGTAAGAAGGGCATTAGGTAAACATACATTTTGGATTTGACCAGTTTTAGCCAATCTCATGAATCTATCTCCTGTACGCCCTTCCCTGTAACAGGCAGTGCAATAACTTGGTAAATATCCCGTTTCACAGAGTTCCTTTAATACTTCAATAGGAGAACGATGGTCTCCCACTTCAAATTGTGGTTTTCTTCTTTCATTAGTATGCTCATATTCCTCTAAGTAACCACCAACTCCTGTACAAGAACCAGCACTTATTTGAGAAACACCAAGAGCCATAACTTCGCTTCTGTATTCCGGTTCTTCTCTAGTAGATAAAATCATTCCCGTATAAGGAACTGCCAATCTTAAAATAGCTACGATTTTCTTGAAATCTTCATCATTCACAAGATGTGGGAAGTTTTTAGTATCTACATCTAAGGCATTTCTCAATCTTGGTACAGATATGGTATGAGGTCCTACCCCAAAAGTATCCTCTAAATGTTCTGCATGCATTAACATGGCAATAGTTTCATATTTGTGATCATAAAGTCCGTATAAAGTACCTATACCAACATCGTCAATGCCAGCTTCCATGGCCCTATCCATGGCTGTAGTATGCCATTCATAATTATGTTTAGGGCCAGTAGGGTGCATTTTTTCATATGTTTCCTTATGATAAGCCTCTTGGAACAATATGTAAGTTCCTATATCTGCATCCTTTAATCTCTTGTAGTCTTCCACTGTAGTAGCAGCTATATTCACATTGATTCTTCTAATACTACCATTATCAAATTTTAATGAATATATAGTATCAATACATTCTAATATATAATCTAGTGAACAATTAACATTATCTTCACCAGCTTCCAATGCCAATCTCTTATGACCTAAACCTTCTAATACTTTCACTTCAGTAGCTAATTCATTCATAGCCAATTTTTTTCTTTCTAGATCTGAATTAGAATGTTTGTATCCACAGTAGACACAATTATTTACACAATAATTGCTAACATATAGGGGGGCAAACATTACTATCCTTTTCCCATATATATTTTCTTTTATTTCCTTTGCCTCTTTAAAGATTTCATCTAATATTTCTGGATCATCTATATTTAATAACACTGCTGCCTCTTTATGATTAAGTCCTTCTAATTTTCGTGCCTTTTCTAAAAGACTTCTGATGTAATTTTTATCCTTTGATTTTTCTTCACCATACTTAATAGAAGATAATATTTCTTCATGATTAATAAATTCTACAGCCTTTAATTTTTTCAATTAAAATAACCTCCTTAAACTAAAAAATCTTCCTGAGCATAGGAAGTTATAAAAGGATAGTCCATAGAATATAAGGATTAATACTTGATAAAAAGTTAACAAAATCTAATGCTATGTTAAATCCTTATAAAATAAGGTAAACCTATAACATCCTTCCCTTTTACTCAGATCACTTTGTAATTAGGTAAGAAATAATTTGTAATGACCCCCATAAAAGAAAAAACTCATATGGGAGACTTAATTATATAAATTATAACTTAATTAATTATTATTTACCATGTATAAATTTAACAAATATTAAAAAAATTATTACCTTTTATACCTTTTATTAAATAAACTTCTAAGGGTGGATCTGTACATATTGCAAAAAGCCTATTGACAAGCGTTTACATCAAATGTATAATAATGATAATCATTATCAATTAAAAAAGGAGGGGAAAATTGTGACGGCTTTAGTGGTAGGTGCGGATAAGCTAGGTAATATACCAGATATATTGAACGAAGAAGGAATAACTGATTTTATACATTGGAAGGGCAGAAAAAAAGGTATGAGGAATATGACCATACCTAAAAATATAGATATGGTTATTGTTTTATATGATTACATAGAACATAACTTAGCTAAGATAATTAAGAAAGAAATTAAGAATATAGAAGTGCCCTGTGTTTTCGCTAAGAGGTCTGTAAGTGATTTAAAGATTCAATTAGAAAAGTGTAGAGAATGTAGAAAGTGCGTGAAGAATATGTAATTACTGGTATGGAGTAATCCATACTTTTTTTTGGAAAAAAATGTGTTAACGATGTGTTGACAATGGGTCAGAAAAGTGATAACATTTATCAATGTAGAATGGTTAGTAATACCAATAAGAAATAGTAGGAATAAGGTGATTTTATTTATGTTATTGTCAAAGGCAAAGCTAGGAGAAACATTTATAATAGAAAAGGTTGAAGGAAAAGAAAAAATTAAAAAATTCCTGTTTTCATTAGGATGTTTTGAGGGCCAACAAGTTACTCTTATTTCTAAATTAGCAGGAAATTATGTGATCAATGTTAAAGATAGTAGATATGCCATCGATGAAGGCATGGCTAAATGTATAACTCTTAAAGGATAAGACATAAATTAGTATAACTACGCATAATATGCTATGGAAGTAGCATATTATATTTTGACTACATAATGATAATAATTATCAAATTCAAATAATAACAATTATTTATAAAGGGGGCGTTAGTATGAAAATAGCATTGACAGGTAACCCAAACTGTGGAAAAACTACACTGTTTAATGCCATCACAGGAAAGACAGAAACAGTTGGAAACTGGTCTGGAGTTACTGTGGAAAAGAAAGAAGGCAGTCTTAAAAAGAAGTATAATCCTAAAAAGGAAGATGTGACTATAGTGGATCTTCCAGGGGCATATTCTATTTCGCCATTTACTGGTGAAGAAGCAATCACAAGGGATTTTATTTTAGACGAGAAACCAGATGTAATAGTAAATATTGTAGATGGTGCGAATGTTAGTAGAAGTTTATTTTTCACAACTCAACTTATGGAATTAGGTATTCCTGTAATAATTGCACTTAATAAAGAAGATATTTTAAATAAAAGAGGAGATGAAGTAGATAAAGCTACTCTAGGAAAACTCCTTCATTCTAAAGTGATTCCTACTACGGCTACATCAGAAGATGGATTATTAAATCTTATGAATGAAGCCATAGCATTAGGAAAAGAAAATAAAACTCAAGTTGCACCAAAATTTGAAGGAAAAGAATCAGCTGATTCAGATAAAAAGAGACAAAAATTTGTAGACGAGATCATAAGTAAGTGTCAAGTGACAAAGAGAAGAGTAGATGAAGTTACTTTTTCTGATAAGGTAGATAGGATTGTAGCTCACAAATGGTTAGGGTTACCTATATTTTTCCTTATAATGTGGGGTGTGTATACTTTTTCAATTGAAGGACTTGGTGGATACTTATCAGGATATTTTAACGACGTATTATTTGGTGAAGTAGTGCCAGAGGCAGCTAATGGATTTTTAGAGGGATTAGGAGTTAGTCCGATACTTCAAGCACTTATAGTAGATGGAGCTATTGGAGGAGTAGGAGCAGTAGTAGGTTTCTTACCTTTAATCATGGTATTATTCTTTTGTTTATCATTACTTGAAGATTGTGGATATATGGCTAGAGTAGCAGTAATAATGGATAGATACTTTAAGAAAATTGGTTTATCTGGAAAATCTATAATACCAATGATCATAGGTTCTGGCTGTGCTATACCGGGAGTTATGGGTACAAGGACTATTGAAGATGTAAATGAAAGAAGAATGACAACAATACTTACACCTTTTGTACCTTGTGGTGCAAAGTTACCAATTATAGCTTTATTTGCAGCAGTGTTTTTCCCAGAAAGTACATGGGTTGGACCTAGTATGTACATAATTGCTATAGCTATGATTATTATTGGTGGTCTTTTATTAAAGAAATTATTTGTATGGGAAAATACTTCTATGTTTATCATGGAGCTTCCAGAGTACAAATGGCCAAGTTTATCTCATGCATTTAAGCAAATGATTGATAAGGCTAAAGGATTTATTTATAAGGCAACAACTATCATATTAGTATGTAATACATTTGTATGGTTTGCTCAAGCTTATAGCTGGGGACTTAATCCAGTGGAAGATCAAAGTTTAAGTATACTGGCTTCAATAGGAACAGTGATTGCTCCTATATTAATTCCACTTGGATTTGTAGGATGGCAATTAGCAGCAGCAGCTATAACTGGATTTATTGCTAAGGAAAATGTAGTAGCTACTTTTGCCGTATTATTAGCTGTAGCATCTGAAGAGGCACTTCATTTACCTGGAGGAGCTCTAGCAGAACTGTTTACACCAGTAACTGCCTTTGCATACTTAGTATTTAACTTATTTACACCACCATGCTTTGCTGCAATAGGTGCTATGAATTCAGAAATGGGTTCTAAGAAATGGTTATTTAAAGGTCTTGCATTCCAATTTGGAGTAGGATATGTATTAGCTATGTTAGTTACTCAAATAGGTTCATTAATAGTATATGGTACACCAGCTACAGGTTTTGTTCCAGCTATTATTGTAGCCGTTGCTACTGTAGTATATCTTGTTACAGCTATTAAGAAAGCTGATAAAGAACGTGAAAGATTACAAGAGTTAGAGATGAGTGCCTAATGTTACCTAATATAATAGTTGGACTTATCTTTGCTGGCATCGTATTTTGGGCTTTTAAGAGAGCTCGTAATGACGTTAAAAACAGTAGGTGCGGTGGTTGTAGCAGTTGCTCAAGTAAGAGCAAGTGCAACACTAAAAAATAAAATTATACCTTCATATGTATGGTCATTTGTTACCATATGCATGAAGGTTTTTTTCTTGTTTAAAAAGGACTCCTACTATATACTTAGATTTAGAAGAGGAGGGGGATTATGAAGATTACTATAGATGGACATTTTGATTTATTATATGATGTGTTAAGAAAGAGGCAAATGGGAAAGACTCATGTAATAGAGAATGATTTTTTAGATGACCTTAAAAAGGGTGGAGTTAATGTATTAGTATCTTCACTATTTATAGACTCTCAATTCATACCAGAGATGGCCTTAAGAAGAGGATTGGATCAGATAAACTCCTTGTATGAAGAAATAGAAGAATCGGGAGATAAGATACAACTCTGTAAGAATGTGGATGATATGAATAAGGCTTTAGAATTAAATAAATTAGGTATATTTTTGTCATTTGAGGGGATTGAACCCATATACAATGATTTAGGCTTACTGAGGATATTCTATGAGCTAGGAGTTAGGCTTATGGGCCTTACATGGAGTAGGAGAAACTATGCTGCTGATGGTGTATATTTTTCACCTGTAGAGGAAGGCCAGGTAGGAGGCCTTACTAACTTTGGATATAGGGTAGTTAGAAGGGCTCAAGAACTGGGCATAATAATAGATGTAAGCCATTTAAATGAACCAGGATTTTGGGATTTGATGAAAATTACAAAAGATCCCATAATAGCATCCCATTCTAATTGTAAGGGCTTAGTAGATGTGAGTAGAAATTTAAGTGATGAGCAAATAAGGGCAATAGCTCATACTGGTGGAGTTATAGGAATAAATGCTGCAAATATGTTTGTTTCCAAAGATAATAATAGTGCTAACTATAAATCTTATGTGAATCATGTAGACTATATATGTAATTTAGTAGGTCATAAACATGTGGCACTAGGATTTGACCTTTGTGACCACATAAGAAAATATGAATACAAGGAAGATAAGGATAATAAGTTCTTTGATGTTATAAAAAACCATTCACAGGTTTATAAAATAAAAGAAGAGTTAAAACTAAGAGGGTATACAGAAGAACATATAGATGATATATTAGGACAAAACTGGATTAGAGTATATGATAAGGTACTAAAGTAGGAGGGAAGAATGAGACGATTATTATACATATTAATGATTATCATATCTATTACATCTATTTCCTTTGCCGAGGAGATGGGCGAGGAAAATATTCATACGGAGACAGGTATTATATTAAAGGCTAGTGAAGTTAAAGTTGATGATACTTCCGCAGAAAAATTTCAAATGGTAGATATAAAAATAACTAGTGGAAAATATAAGGATGAAACTTTTAGCGTAGTACATTATATACCAGAAAATATAGCCTATTCTATTATAGTAGAAGAAGGAGATAAGGTAGTTACTGTAGTAGAAAATATAGATGGAGAGTTAAATGTGGCCATATCTGATTTTGTGAGAAGGGATAAAATATTATATATGGCCTTGTTATTCATATTTTTAATAGTACTAATAGGAAGGGTTAAAGGTATTAAGGCAGCTATAACACTATTCTTTACCATGTTTTTGATTTTAAAGGTTCTTCTCCCTGGAATATTAAGTGGATATAATCCCATTTGGTTAACCATTGGAATATCTACTATGATTACAATTATTACCTTAGTAATTATAGGAGGAATTAATTCTAAAAGTATTTCAGCCATAGTGGGAACCACATTAGGAGTAGTAATAGCAGGATTACTGGCATATTATGTGGGGGCCACGGCCAAGTTAACAGGCCTTAGTAGTGAGGAGGCCATGATGCTCATGTATATTCCTCAAGAGATAAAATTTAATTTTAAAAGTCTACTCTTCTCAGGAATAATAATGGGAGCATTGGGAGCTGTAATGGACGTGGCCATGTCCATATCATCAGCCATAGAAGAAATATATAAGGCCAATTCAAGTATGACTAAAAAAGACTTATTCATGTCAGGAATGAATGTGGGGAAAGATGTGATGGGAACCATGAGCAATACCCTCATATTGGCTTATACAGGAAGTAGTATTCCTCTATTACTATTGTTTATGGCCTATGAAAGTTCCTTAGTCAAAATATTGAATTTAGATATAGTGGCCACAGAAATAATAAGATCTCTAGCCGGTAGCATAGGTTTGGTTATGACTATTCCTATTACAGCTTTTGTGGCAAGTATGTTGATTAAAAAAGAAAATATATAATAAAAATAGGCTGCCTCAAAATGACTTTTAAAGTAATTTTAAGGCAGCCCATTTTTTACTTATAAGGAATTATAAAGTTTCATAACTATAAAATAAGTAAAAAATTAAAGGGGGTGTGGGGGAACATCCCCTGCCTCTTTAAAGGAGGATGCTCAGATTACGCTAGTAATCGTCGAAAGGAACCATAGGGTTCCTTAGCGAAGCATACGAAGTATGCCTTTTTTATTTGAAGCAAGTTTGAGGATAAAGGGCTAAAGGATTAGTGTAAAAAGGATTAAGAATGACCACTAAATTTAGAAAAAATAATAAGAATTCAGTACCATGTTCCCTACAATAATCATCTTGACTAAATATAAGTAGGAGCGCTATATAAAAAAATAAGAGGCTACTATCATATAAATTTTCCTGTTTCATGAAGTGAAATCCCTCCTTGATATATATTATTCAAAGGATAAAAAAGTGTTAAAAAAGTCTTTTGTATTTTATAAATATTACTAAAAAAGAGAATTTTCTATAAATGTATGCGTAATAAAAAACTATGGTTTTGAGTGACGAACAAATAGGCAGAAAATTGTGTTTTTGTACGGTAAATTGTGGTTTTTTTATAATTTGTGTAGAAATCTGCATATTAAATATGTTATTATGTAAGTGGTTATAACATAGTTGTTAACAGCGTTGTGAATTGTTAGACAATTAGTAAGATTGCATTAAATTAAAAAACAGAAGGAGGCACTTATGAAGACAACAGAGAAAAAAAACGGACTATTTTTTAAATTTCTTGACACAATTGAAAAAGTAGGAAATAGGTTACCTCACCCAGTAACTATATTCTTACTGTTCTCGCTTGCTGTAATGGTAATATCTCATATTGCAGCTAAAGCAGGAGTACAAATTGACTTTACAATGATTGACAGAAAAACTAACGAAGTTAAAGATGTAACTATTCAAGCAGTAACTCTTTTAGATGCAGATGGAATTAGATATATGTTCTCTAAAGCAGTTAAAAACTTTACAGGTTTTGCACCATTAGGTACAGTATTAGTTGCCATGTTAGGGGTTGGTGTTGCTGAAGGAACTGGACTTATTTCAGCATTACTTAGAAAATTAGTATTAAGTACACCTAAAAAACTTATAACAATGGTAGTTGTATTTGCAGGAATCATGTCTAACGTTGCATCAGACGCTGGTTACGTTGTTTTAGTTCCACTTGGAGCAATCGTATTCCTAAGCTTTGGAAGACATCCATTAGCAGGACTTGCAGCAGCATTTGCTGGAGTATCTGGAGGATTCAGTGCCAACTTACTTGTAGGTACTGTTGACCCACTACTTGGAGGTATATCTACAGAAGCAGCTAGATTTATTTCTGAGGGATATACAGTAGCACCTACAGCTAACTGGTATTTTATGATTGTATCTACTTTCATAATAACAGCAATAGGTACTTTAGTAACAGAAAAAATCGTAGAGCCAAGACTTGGTGAATATAAAGGTGAAGAAGCTGTTGATTTAGATGAATTAACTGCTGATGAAAAACGTGGTCTAAGAATGGCTGGAATTGCATTATTAATATTCGTTGGAACTATAGTAGCATTAGTAGTACCAGAGGGTGCTATATTAAGAAACCCAGAAACTGGTGGAATCATGAAAGGATCAGCTTTCATGGCTGGATTAGTTCCAATTATCACTTTATTCTTCCTAATACCAGGTGTTGCATATGGTATAGCAGCTAAGACTGTAAAATCAGATAAGGATGTAGTAAGATTCATGTCTAAAGCTATGAGCACAATGGGTGGATACCTAGTATTAGCTTTCGTAGCAGCTCAATTCGTTGCATACTTCAAGTACACAAACTTAGGTACTATATTAGCAGTAAAGGGAGCAGACTTCTTACAAGCTACAGGTATGACAGGACTTCCTATGATCATAGGATTCATCATCGTATCTGCATTCATTAACTTATTCATTGGTTCTGCTTCTGCAAAATGGGCTATTATGGCACCAGTATTTATCCCAATGCTTATGAGAATAGGATACAGCCCTGAATTTACTCAGGTTGCATATAGAATAGGAGATTCAACTACAAACATCATATCTCCACTTATGTCATACTTTGCAGTAATCGTTGCTTTTGCACAAAAGTATGATAAGAAAATTGGTATTGGTACATTAATTTCTACAATGGTACCATACTCTATGATGTTCTTATTAGGATGGTCAATATTATTAATCATATGGTTCATAACTGGAGCTCCAATTGGACCAGATGCATTCATTAAATTACCTATGTAATTAAATAAAGACTTATTATTAAGGACGGTTATTTTAAAATAACCGTCCTATTTATTAGCTTATATAATTAGAATAATTGGTGTATAATATATGCTTAGGAGGGGATTTTTATGATAAACAGAGAAAGAATAGTTGAAAAGTTTTTAGAGTACGTTCAAATCGATAGTGAAACAAAGAACGAAAAGGAATTTGCAGAGAAAATTAAAGGTGAATTAGAAGAACTAGGTTTTAGTGTATACATAGATAAGGCAGGAGAAAAGGTAGGTTCAAACACTGGAAATGTCATAGCTAAATTAGAAGGTAATAAGGATGCTGAGCCTATCCTATTTAGTGCTCACATGGATACTGTTACTCCTGGTATAGGAATTAAGCCTGTTATAAAGGATGAAGTAATATACAGTGATGGAACTACCATATTAGGTTCAGATGATAAAGCAGGTATAGCAGCAGTTATAGAAGCAGTAAAAGTATTAAAAGAAGAAAACATAGATCATGGAAATATAGAAGTAGTATTTAGTATTTATGAAGAAGGCGGTCTTTATGGAGCTAAAAACCTAGAGTATGATAAGATTGAAGCTAAAAGGGCCTTTGTACTAGACAGTGGTGGATCACCAGGGGAAATTATAATAAAGGGACCTGCTCAGGATAAATTAGTGGCTAAGATTATAGGTACACCAGCCCATGCGGGAGTATGTCCAGAAGAAGGAATAAGTGCTATTCAAGTGGCAGCAGCAGCCATAGCTAAGATGAATCTACTTAGAATAGATGAAGAAACTACTGCTAATATTGGTATAATAGAAGGTGGTAAAGCTACTAATATAGTTTGTCCAGAAGTTACTATAACAGGAGAAGCTAGAAGTTTAGTAAACGAAAAATTAGATAAGCAAACTGGTCATATGGTTGAGTGTATTGAAAAGGCTTGTGAAGAGTTTGGAGCTAAGGCAGAAATAGAAACGCCACGTGCCTACTCAGCTTTTAGTGTAGACGAAAATGATGAGATAGTAAAGTTAGTTAAAAAGGCTTGTGACATATTAGGATTTGAAGCTACTACTAAAGCATCTGGTGGTGGAAGTGATACTAATATACTAAATGGAAATGGAATTAAGGCCATAAACTTAGGTGTTGGAATGAAAAAGGTTCACACACTAGAAGAGTATATTAGCATAGATGATTTAACAAAAACTGCTAAGTTAGTATTAGAAATAATTAAGAATGCATAAGGATTTGCCCTCGGGCAAATTCTTTTTTTGATTACTAGAAAATTATATATGAAAGTAATTTAGGGGCTTGTTGGTAGGCCCTTTTTCTGGTGGGAAGATTTAAGGGCTATGGGATCAACATCCATATTATTTAAATAGGCGTATCATGCTACTAAAAAATTTTTTCTTTAGCTCAGATTTGTCTTTGGCGCAGTTTTCCTTTAGGGTATAGAATATAATCTTATCTCCTTCTTTGTTGCCAGTAAAGACCTTATCAGTTGGTTTACCTAAATTTTTGTACATATTCATTTATATCACTCCTCATTTAATAAAATACTATTCTTCCCACCGAAGAATGTACATCTACATAAGGTAGGTCTCCTGACTAATAGATCAACCTACTTCCTCTCCTTCCCGTTAAAAAACAGTGGTAAACTGAGGTTTCGTCCCTAATTACAGTAGCGGGGGCTGTGTTGGATTTACACCAATCTTCCCTATTAAACTCTACTAGAGTACCTTTAGCAGTAAATGATTATTCCATCATAATTATACCATTTATTAGAAGAAATATAAACATATGAAATTAGGAAAAGACATGATAGATTTTAGGAATAACTGAGGATTTCATACATATTTATAGAACATACAGATTAATTTAACAAATACACAACAAGGAGATGAGATATGTGAGAATAGGTATTCCTAGAGCATTGATTTACTATTTTTATTATCCCTTTTTTAAACGGCTCTTTGAGGAATTAGGAATGGAAGTAGTAGTGTCACCTAAGACTTCAAAGTCAATACTCAACAAGGGGATAGAATATTCAGCATCTGAAATATGTGTGCCTATGAAGATATTTTCAGGTCATGTGGTTTACTTATTGGACAAGGTAGATTATATTTTTGTTCCAAGGATGATGAAAATAGGTAGAAATGAATATTTCTGTCCTAAGTTCATGGGTCTTCCAGATATGATTAAATATACAATTCCTAGGGTAGAAGATAAACTTTTAAGCCCTAAAATTCAATCATTAGAGGAAGATATATCAAATATAAAAAATTATAAGGAATTAATAGAGAAACTCCCTATTACTTATAAAGATTTAAAAAGGGCTTTAAAGGTGGCTCGTAAAGAATGGCAAGATTTTAGAAAGACAAGTAAAAAAGGATATACCATAGATGAAATAATGGAAAATAAAATAATAGAAAAAACAAATGAAAAAATAAATATAGGCCTATTAGGATATGTATACAATGTATATGATGAATATATTAGCATGGATATAATAAAGAAATTAAAGAACTTAGGGGTTAACGTTAAAACTTTTGAAATGATAGAGGAAAAGGAGTTAGATAAATCTATAGACTTTATGAGGAAAAAATTATTTTGGACCTTCAGTAATAGACTCCTAGGGGCTGGTTACCATTTTTTTAATGATGATAATGTGGATGGTGTAATTCATCTTACTGCCTTTGGATGTGGGCCAGATTCATTTATAGGAAAAGTTCTAGAAATAGATAGCGACAATTATAAGACACCTTTCATGACCATTAGGATTGATGAACATACGGGAGAAAATCATTTGCTGACTAGAATAGAAGCCTTTGTAGATATGATTAAAAGAAAAAAGATAGGGGTGATTAAAAGTGAAGATGACTTTTCCTCACATGGGAAATCCTATAATTTACAAAAAATTAATAGAACTACTGGGGCATGAGATAGTATGTCCTAATAAACCAACTAAAAAAACCATAGAACTAGGTGTAAAACATAGTCCGGAATTTGCCTGCTTTCCTATGAAAGCCATAATGGGAACTTATATAGAATCTTTAGAAAGGGGAGCAGACGTTATAGTTACATCAGGAGGACATGGCCCTTGTAGAGCTGGTTTTTATGGTGAAGTCCATAAGAAAATTTTAAATAATATGGGATATGATGTGGAGTTTATTGTGTTTGACTCTATACATAAGGACTTTAAAGGCTTTATGAAGAATATGATGAAACTTGTTAAACACTCGTCCCTTCTAAAAGTATATAAGAGTTTTAGACTAGTTTATAAGATTACTAAAGACATAGATTATTTTGAGAAGATTATACAAACTAAAAGGGCCTATGAAATTAATAAGGGAGAATGTAGTAAGGCATTGCAAGAAATTATTAGTTTATATGATAAGGTACAAGACCATAAAGAACTAGAAAAAATAAAAAAAACAAGTGAATATATAGTAGACAATATACCTATAAAATATGTGGAGGAAGATCATAAAATAAGAATAGGTATAGTGGGTGAAATATATGTGGTTATGGAATCATCTGTAAATATGAAAATAGAAGAAGTATTGGCATCCCTTGGCTGTGAAGTAAGAAGAAGTCATTATCTATCTGATTGGGCAGAGCATAATATAGTTCCTAAAATATTCAGACATGACAGGGAAGAAGAAATATTAAAAAAGGGAGAACCCTATATAGAAGTACAAATAGGTGGTCATGCTAAGGAGACCTTAGGCCACATAGTGGACTATAAGGAAAAGGGCTTGGATGGAATAATCCATTTACTTCCCTTTGGTTGTCTACCAGAATTAGTATCACAAAGCATTATACCTAGAATGTCTAGGGAAATAGACATGCCCATACTTAGTATTGCCCTAGATGAACAAAGTGGCCTTTCTAATAATCTGACTAGAATAGAGGCCTTTGTAGACATTATAAAAACAAAGAAAAAAAGAAAAATAGTTTCTTAAGATGGTGGTGATAGTATGAAAAAGGTGTACTTAGGAGTAGATATTGGTTCTGTAAGTATAAATTTAGTTGCTATAGATTATAATAATGAAATAATATTTAAGGAATATAGTAGAAGCAACGGTCAACCACTTATATCTACTAAGAAAGCTCTATTGAATTTAAAAGATAAGCTAGATGGTAACTATGAAATATGTGGTGTAGGAACTACAGGTAGTGGTAGACAATTAATAGGAATGATGTTGGGAGCAGATGTGGTAAAAAATGAAATAACAGCCCATGCCACAGCCACAATGAATTATGTAAAAGATGCTAGAACAATTTTTGAAATTGGTGGTCAAGATTCCAAAATGATTTTTTTAAAGGATGGGTTCATAACAGATTTTGCCATGAATACAGTTTGTGCAGCAGGAACAGGTTCCTTTTTAGATCATCAAGCCGAGAGACTAGGTGTGCCCATAGAAGAATTTGGTGACCATGCTAGAAAGGCTAATAGAAATGTGAGGATAGCAGGGCGATGCACCGTATTTGCAGAGTCAGATATGATATCTAAACAACAATTTGGTTTTTCAAAGGAAGATATAATAAATGGATTATGTGAAGCACTAGTTAGAAACTATTTAAGTAACTTAGGTAGGGGTAAAAAATTAGAACCTCCCTATGTGTTCCAAGGTGGAGTTGCAGCTAACAATGGAATAAAGGATGCCTTTGAAAGGGAACTAGGTGCCAAAGTATTTGTACCAGAAAATTTTCATGTAATGGGAGCACTAGGAGTAGCCATATTAGCAAAAGAATTTATTTATGAAACTAAAAGGAAAACCAACTTTAGGGGGTTTGAAACTGCCAATATAGATTTTGTGCCTACTACCTTTGAGTGTAGTGGATGCAGTAACGTGTGTGAAGTTATAAAAGTGGAAGTAAATAAGGAAGTAGTGGCCATGTGGGGGGACAAATGTGGAAAATGGACTAATAGCTTTTAAAATTCACAAAACATGGTAAAATATATTATAAGCTTAAATACCAAGGAGGAAATTTCATGAGTTGGCAAGATAAATTTAAAGAAGGTGAAGAACTAATCAGAGTAAAAGATTATAATGGAGCTATTAGCCATTTTAATAATATGTTAGGAGAATATAAGGATGAGCCTAAAGTATATTATTGGTCTTTTAAATATTTGGGAGACATAGTAGGACATTTGACAAGAAAAGATTTTTTCCAAGCTATTGATTTATATCAAAAGATAATTAATGAATATGAAGGGGAAGATAACCTCTATGAATTATGTCAAATCGATATTGCAAGGGCTTATCTTGAAATTGGTTTTGACATGTTAAATAATTTTGATAGTATGACACAAATGATAGAAATAGAAGATGAGAAGATTGCTGATTACTTTGAAAAAATCATGAAAAAGAGAAATGATTACATAGAAAGAGCAGCAGAAGCCATTTACAAAGAAAGATTGTAATTTAAAAGACTAGGATAAATTCCTAGTCTTTAATAATTATTATCTAATTTCATCTACACCCATATTTGCCAATTCATCGGCACGAATATTCATTTTAGTAACATGTACAAATTCTTCCATGGTGAAATTAGGACCATTCCAAGATTTGAATTTAGGAAACCATTTATTCATTTGAGCTGCACTGTTAATATTTAAATGGCCTTTTACCCTATAAAAGTTTATTTTTTTATGCTTTTTAACCTCATCTAGTAATTCTACCCAAAGGTCTTTATTTTCTACGGGCTTTTTAGAAGCATTTTTCCAACCATTTTTTTGCCAATTAACATACCATTTTTTAGTAAAGCAATCTATTAAATAACCACTATCAGAAAAGATATTTATTGATAGGTCACCTTTTTTTAAAGATTTTAATGCCTGTAAAAATGCAGTCATTTCCATCCTGTTGTTAGTAGTATTTTTCTCTCCACCATATAATTCTTTTTTATGGCCTTTATAAACTAATATGGCTCCCCAGCCACCTAAATTAGTATCATTTTGATTTCCCGAACAGGCACCATCCGTATATATGTAAATAGAATCCATAAGTAATCCTCCCTTAAAATACATAGCATATTTATATTATAACAAAATCATTAATTAAAAAACTGTTAATTTTGTTAACAACCTATGCAATATTTATGCTCCTTGTGAATATAGATAAAATAAAAGCACAAGGAGGTTAATAAGATGTGTACAAAGATTGCATCTCTATCAGCAGATCCAAAAGAGGTTATGAGTTTATTTATTATGGATATTGATGCAGATTTAATATATAAGGATTCATTCAGATTAGATGGAGAAAAAGAAATTATATACATGGTCTTTGAAAAAAATAAATTAAGAGATGAAAAGGTTGAAACTTTATGTATTAATATAGAAAATATTAGGGGAAAAACCACTGCTACCATAATAATTTCTCCAGAGATGACATACGAGGGGGATTGTATAAAAGAAGATTGGTTAGAGAGTATAATGAACATTATAGAAGATTATATAATTGAACTTTGGGAAGAATAAAATATGAATGAATGGGTATATAACTAATGAAAAAGACTTAAGGGGGGAACCTATGGGAAGTGAAGTATTAAGCATCATACTAAATAGTGCAGAAAATGCTTTCTTGCAGGTAGGTGTTTTTGTAGGAGCTGTTCTATTACTATTTGGCTATATTAATTATAAGCAATCGGGAAATTTCATAAGAAAAATAGAAGAATCAAAAAAAATACAACCCATATTGGGAGCCTTATTAGGACTAACACCTGGCTGTGGGGGAGCTATCTTCGTTATGCCCTTATTTGTAAAAGGGAAGGTTACTTTTGGAACCATAATAGCTACCCTAATAGCCACTATGGGAGACTCGGCCTTTGTAATAATATCTACTTTGCCCTTGGAATATATACTAGTTAGTGTAATTTCTTTTATTGCAGCCATAATAACAGGGTACGTAGTAGACTATTATCATGTGGGTGATAAATTACTCAAAAATATGAATATAATAACAAGAGAAGAAGCTCATATTATAAATGAAAAATCAGATCATAATATTATCAATAATGAGAGCGTAGAAGAATTTGTTCATATAGGTCATGATGAAGGGGATGAGATAGATGTAATTCTTCACCACAATGCCAAAGGTCATCAAGAGCATGGGACCGTTGCATATGAAATAACCCATAAGGGATTCATAATATATTGGGGAGTTCTTGTTATAGGATTAATACTAGGTATTATGTTATTGTTCCAAATGGATGTTAATGATCTAATTATAAAGGATTTAGGAAAAATAGTAGGTATAGGAGGAACAATATTATCCATAATTTTAATGATTATGAGTAAGAAATTTATTGGAGATGACACCCACGAAGAAGCAGAATTAAAGAGTATATCCTTAAAGGAGACTATTATCCATAGTGCTTCTGAAACGGCATTTGTATCTACTTGGGTCTATTTGGCCTATTTAATATATGAATTTGGTATATTCTTTCTAGGTAAAGGAAACTATGGAGCAGGAGAACTTATAATGACAAATCTTATGACATCTGCTGGATTATATGCCGTATTAGTAGGGGCATTAATAGGATTAATACCAGGTTGTGGTCCACAAGTAATATTTGTCGCTTTATTTACTAAGGGACTAGTACCCTTTGGAGCTCTAGTTGCTAATGCCATATCTCAAGATGGAGATGCATTGTTTCCACTATTAGTAATAGATAGGAAAAGTTCACTGTGGGCAACTATAATAACTACTATTCCTGCTTTAATTATAGGATTAATAATTTACTTCATAGAAATGAGGATGGTTTAAATAACCATCCTCATTTTAGTTTAATCACAGCTAGTTTCTATTCTCTTTCGCTTCCTATTCTAATTACATCTCCCATTTTAGACATAACATGATCATATCCATTAGGCCCATGGGGCACAAGACATCCACTACAGTCCTTTATGCCATTATTGTATTTAAAATTACCACCACAATTTTCTTTTAACATATATAGTGGGCAATAACAAAATAGACAATTAAACTTTTCAGGATCACTTACCTTATGACATGGGAAATATTCACATTTTCTATTTTGGTTAAACTTATAATTCTCACTCATGTTTATCCCCTCCTAGAAAAATTGTATATTATAATTAAATAAGTAACAATATAATATTTAAAAAAATTGTATATAATGATATTGTTATTTGTATATTAAAAATTTAAAAGAAGGAGAAATACCCATGAAGAAAATATTAGTTGTGGATGATGATATAAATATTTGTGAGTTAATAGGACTCTATTTAAGAAAAGAAGGATATGAAATTGTATTTGCCCATGATGGTAAAAGTGCCATAGATGTGTTAGCGAAGGAAAGACCTAATTTAGTTATACTAGATATAATGCTTCCAGAGATGGATGGTTGGGATGTATGTACAGAAATGAAGAAAATAAGTGACATTCCAATAATAATGTTAAGTGCAAAGGGAGATACCTTTGATAAGGTATTAGGATTAAAATTAGGAGCTGACGATTACATGGTCAAGCCCTTTGAACCTAGAGAACTTATAGCCAGAATAGATGCGGTCTTAAGACGAACATACGGCTCTACTGTGTCTACTAAAAGTATAAGTCTTCCAGATTTGTATATAGATTTAGATAAATATATAGTTAGAATAGATGATGAAGATATGAAATTGCCTAAAAAGGAAATGGAGTTATTATACTTCTTAGTTAAAAATAAGGGTAAAGTATTCACAAGAGAACAGCTCATAGATAATATATGGGGAATAGATTTCTTTGGAGATACAAGGACTATAGATGTACATATAAAAAGATTAAGGGAAAAGTTATCTAATCTAAGCGATAAATATAATATAAAGACCATATGGGGTGTAGGGTATAAATTTGAAATAATATAAAAGGAGAAAAATATGGGAAATACAGTATTTAAGAAGTTGTTATATTTTTATTTTGTAATAATACTTTTATCCTTTTTAATACTTGGAATAGCTTTTTCCCAATTATTTAGTAGTTATTATTTCAATAGACAAGAAAAGGTATTACTAAATGAAGGGAAGAAGATAAACTATCTAGTTATAGATTATTTAAATAATGATATAACTAATGAAAGATTAAAATTGGAATTACAGGCAGTGGAGAAATTTTTAAATACAAGAATATGGATTATTAATAAACAAGGAATCATATATGGCGTATCGGGAGATGATGAGGAGTGGATAGGAAAGCAGATTACGGCAACGGAAATGCTACAAGTTTTAGAAGGCAAAATAATAACTAAAAAGGGTATGTATCATGAAAATGAAACAGTTCCACTATTAACGGTGGGAATGCCCATATATATAAACGGGGAAGTGAGTAATGCCATAATAATGCATACACCCCTATATGAAGTTACTAATGTTATAGGAGAAGTTCATAAGATGGTTATAATTTCTATGAGCATAACCTTTGTAGGAGCTTTCATATTATTGTGGATAGTTTCAAAGAAAATATCCTATCCATTAAAGCGATTAGTAATAGGGGCAGAAAAAATATCCTATGGAGATTTTTCTTATAGAATAGAAATTGAGGAAGAAGGAGAAGTTGGTAAGGTAATAGATACTTTTAATAAAATGACTGAAAAATTAGGAGAGATAGAAAAGAATAGAAAAAGCTTCATATCAGCAGTGGCCCATGAATTGAGATCACCCCTTACCCTAATAAAAGGATTTGCCCAAGGAATGGTAGATGGCACTATTGAAGAGAGGGATCATCCTAAATACTTGGATATAATCTTGAGAGAAACTAGGAGACTTAATGCTTTAATCACAAATTTATTGGATATACAAAGGATGGAGTCTGGAAAATATCCTATAAATAAAAGTGAATTTAATATGAATGAGTTGATAAGTAGGACATTAATAAGATATGAAGAGGAAATAGAAAAAAATAATATTGAAGTACAATTAGATTTAGAGGATAATATATACGTTTGTGCAGATAAGGATTCAATTCAACAAGTACTAATTAATTTAGTGGATAATGCTATTAAATTTATGAAAGAAGATCCTGTACTTACTATTAAAACTAAGAAAAAAGGTAATAAATGCAAAGTTATAATAAGGGACAACGGCATTGGCATTAGCAAAGAAAATATACAAAATATATGGGAAGAATTTTACAAAGAGGATAAATCTCGAAACAGAAATAAAAAGGGCACTGGTCTGGGACTTCATATAGTAAAGAAGATTATAGATATACACAATGAGAAAATAGAAATAAAGTCAGAAGTGGGTGTGGGAACATACTTTGTATTCTACCTTCAACTACATAAGAATAATTAGAAAAATCCTTAATGGATTATTCATAATTTATTAATATTAATAAATTATAATTAATCTCAAAGGAGGAATAAAATGACTGAAAATAACTATTCAAATCTTTATGAAGAACAGATGGAATCCACCCAAGAAGTTGATAATAATGATGGAATATACAGAAAGAACAATAAGAAAAGAAATAATAAAAATTTTAAATTAATTACTATAATAATAATCTCAGCTTTAATTGGAGGATTAATTTCAAGTTATATAATGCCCGTATTCATATTTGGAAAAATAATACCATATCCAGATAATTATTTCGGAAATGACACAAAGGAAATTATACAAGTGGATAATGCTAATACGGAGTTTTTAGTATCTGCTATAGCTAAAAAGGCCATGCCATCTGTTGTGGGTATAACTACAGAAATTGTACAAAGGGACTATTGGCTTGGAGAGAGAAAAGCACAAGGGGTAGGTACAGGAGTAGTAGTGCATTCTAGAGGGTATATACTTACTAATGCCCATGTAATAAATAATGGAAATGCAGAGAAAGTAAATGTTTTATTTTATGATGGAACTAAGACAGAAGGTCAAATTCTGTGGCAAGATCCTGTATTAGATTTAGCCGTACTTAAAGTGGATAATGTAAATTTAGTGGCAGCAGAATTAGGAGATTCTACGGACTTAGAAGTTGGAGAAGTGGCTGTAGCTATAGGAAATCCATTGGGATTACAATTTGAAAGAACTGTTACATCTGGTATTATAAGTGGACTTGAAAGAAGGATTGATATAAGCGAATATGATTCTATAGAAGGTCTAATTCAAACAGATGCATCAATAAATGAAGGAAATAGTGGTGGACCCTTACTAAATTCTAAAGGACAAGTAATTGGTATAAATACTGCAAAAATTAAAACTGCAGAAGGCCTAGGATTTGCAGTGCCTATAAATGTGGCAAAACCCATCATTGAACAGTTTATAAAAAACGGCCAATATGAGAAGGTATATATGGGAATAAGGGGAATGGAAGTAGATCGATTTGAAAGGGCAATAGGTGTAGATATAGAGGCTGAAAAAGGGGTATATATAGTAGAAGTTATACTTGATTCACCAGCTGCTAAAGGAGGCCTTACTTCAGGCGATGTAATACAGTCTATTGAAAATGAAAATATAAGCAGTATGAGTGAAGTATCACGAATATTATACAAGTATAGGCCTGGGGATACTATAAATATGAAAATCCTAAGGGACGGAAAAGAAAAGGAAGTAAGTATAAAATTACAAAAGAGTCCTAAGGGTTACTATAACGAAAAATAAAAGTCAATTTTAAATTGACTTTTATTTTTTATCCCTAAGGGAATTATAATATTTTAAAATTTGTAGATAAAAAATAAAGGGGTTGTAGGGGAAGTATTCCCCTGCCTCTTTAAAGAAGGGTGTTCAGATTGCGACAGCAATCGTCGAAGGGAACCATAGGGTTCCATAAGATCGCATAGGTCGCATGCCTTTTTGCTTCTAACTGATAGAATAGTTTAGATTATTAAATGGAAGTTTAATAACTTTATTTCTTTAGGCATTGCAGAGCTCTCATCCTACATGCTTCAGCATGATACATGGCAGTCATATACTCATTCATATGTTCCATATAGCGCATTTCATCTATATCCATATGCTCCATAGATGGCATCATAGGCATTTGATCCATATATGACATATAAGGGGCCTGAGACATATGAGATCCTTCTGGCATATAAGAACCTTGAGGCATATGAGATCTTTCTGGCATATAAGGGGCCTCAGGAATATGAGATTCTTCTTCCATATAAGGTCTACCCATAGGTGGTCTTGGTGGAATGTAGGACATTTCCATTGCGGATGAGTCCATGTTCATTCTTGGTTTCATGGAAGGAAAACTACCCATAGGTGGCATCATAGGATGGATAGATTGAGCCATCGCATCATCCTTTTCCATATCATAATCTAGATCTTCAATATATTTATCCATTTTCTTTCCCCCTGTAATTAATAATTAATAAAAATCCTTTCCCTTTTAAAATATGCATAGTCATATTCATTTGACACAAATAGGTTGTTGCATGTAAAAAAGGAAATAATATTATTAGTATAATTGGACATGATATTCATAAGAAATATACTTGACAATAAGTACATATTAATCTTATAATTATACCATAGGGGGGTATAGTATATGGAAAATATAAAAGAAGTAAACATACCTATAAAAGGCATGACATGAGCCGCCTGCGTTAGCAGTGTTGATAGGGCTATCAACAAGTTAGACGGTATTATAGAGACAAATGTGAATATAGCTACTAATAAGGCTAAGGTAATCTATAATAATGATTTAGTTAGAATATCTCAAATAAAGGATGCTATTAAGAGGGCTGGCTATGAACCTTTAGATATAGAAAAAAATAAAAGAAATGATCTAAAGGAGAATGAAGAAGAGCTAGAAAGGAAAAAAAATAAGAGGGAACTTATTATATCTATAATATTTGCATCCCTATTATTGATTATAGCCATGGGACCTATGGTGGGAATTAAGCTTCCAAAGGTTATAAGTCCTGATTATAATCCTAAAAACTTTGCTTTAGTTCAATTAATATTAACTATTCCCATATTATATTCTGGAAAGAAATTTTATATAAGTGGATTTCCAGCAATAATAAGAAGAAGTCCAAATATGGATTCTCTAGTGGCTCTTGGAACTAGTGCTGCATTAGTATATGGTATATATGCCATATATAAAATATTTACTGGAAATATGCACTTTGTCCATGATTTATATTTTGAATCGGCAGGGGTTATAATAGCATTAATATCCCTAGGAAAATATCTAGAGGAAAATAGTAAAAATAAGACTTCCCAAGCCATTAAAAAGTTAGCAGGTCTATCTGCCAAGGAAGCTTTAGTAATAGAAGGGGACAGAGAAATATTAATTCCCATAGATGAAGTTCAAGTGGGAGATCTGGTAAGAATAAAACCAGGAGAAAAGATTCCAGTAGACGGTGAAATTGTTAAAGGTAGCACTTATGTGGATGAATCCATGCTTACAGGTGAAAGTATACCTGTTAAAAAGGAGATAGGTCACGCAGTAGCAGGAGGAACAGTAAACGGAAATCATATGGTAGATATTAAAGCTACTAGGGTAGGAGAAGAAACGGCCCTGGCCCAGATTATTAAACTGGTGGAAGAGGCCCAAGGATCAAAGGCACCCATAGCAAAACTTGCAGATGTGATTTCATCCTATTTTGTACCTACTGTATTTGTTATAGCATTAGTGGCTGGTATAGGTTGGTATATTGCAACTTCAGATTTAGAGTTTTCCTTGAGTATATTCATATCTGTACTAGTTATAGCATGTCCATGTGCTTTAGGATTAGCTACACCAACGGCCATAATGGTTGCTACGGGAAAGGGAGCAGAATATGGTATATTGATAAAAGGTGGAGAAGTTCTAGAAACTATGCACAAAATAGATACTATAGTATTTGATAAAACGGGAACAATCACTTTGGGAAAACCAAAGGTCACTGACATAATCACTTCCATGGATGAAGAAGAATTCATAAAAATAATTGCATCTAGTGAAAAGGGTTCAGAACATCCCCTTGGTAAAGCCATAGTAGAATATGCATTAGATAAGAATATAGAATTGCTTCCCGTAGAAAATTTAGAGGCCATATCAGGATTTGGTATAGAAGTATATATGGATAATAAGCATGTTCTTATTGGAAATGATAAATTAATGAAAAAATATAACATAGATATGGAAAAAATATCTGTTGAAAAATATCTGAAAGAAGGAAAAACACCAGTATATGTGGCAATAGATAATATATATAAGGGTGCGCTATTCATAGCAGACGTCATAAAGGAAAATAGTAAATATACAGTAGATAAATTAAAAGAAGCTGGAATTGAAGTTATAATGTTAACAGGAGACAATAAAATAACTGCTGAAAGTATAGGTAAGAAAGTTGGCATAGATAGGGTTTTATCAGAAGTATTGCCTAAGGATAAGACTGATGAAATAGCTAGGATTCAAGAAGAAGGCAAAATAGTTGCCATGGTAGGAGATGGCATAAATGATGCACCTGCTTTAACTAAAGCCCATGTGGGAATTGCCATTGGTTCAGGTACAGATGTGGCCATTGAATCGGCCGATATAGTTTTAATGAAAAGTGACTTAAAGGATCTACTCATTAGTATTGGTCTAAGTAAAGCTACCATAAAGAATATAAAACAGAATCTATTTTGGGCATTTTTCTACAACATTTTAGGAATTCCACTGGCAGCAGGTATATTTTATATATTTGGGGGACCTAAGTTAAACCCCATGTTTGCAGCCTTGGCCATGTCATTTAGTTCCGTATCTGTTGTGACTAATGCACTTAGACTTAAAAGTTTTAAACTAAAAGAAAGAGGGGAAAATAAAATGGAGAAGAAAATATATATTAATGGTATGATGTGTGGACATTGTCAAAAGCATGTAAATGATGGATTAAGTAAAATACCAGGAATAGATAAGGTTGACGTAAACTTAGAAGAAAAGTATGCTTTAATAGAGACTAGTAGCAATGTAGATGATACAGTTAAAGAAGTAGTGGCAGATTTAGGATATGAGGTAGTAAAAATAGAAAACCTGTAGGGAGAAAAAAATATGGCATGTAATAATTGTAATGATGAGAGAACAGTAAACTATAGGGACAAGGAAATTGAAAAGAAATTAGTAAGTAGATTAAATAAGGTAGAAGGACAAATTAGAGGTATAAAGGGCATGATAGAAAAGGGAATCTATTGTGATGATATTTTAATTCAAATATCTGCAGTTCAATCGGCCATGAAGGGTGTAAGCAAGATTTTGTTTGAAAATCATGTGAAAACTTGTATCTTAGATAAGATGAAAGAAGATGAACAGGTTGCAGTAGATGAACTTTTAAACAGCATAAATAGAATGATGAAATAAGTTTAGTCTAAAAGTGGTATATCTATATAGATATGCCACTTCTAAATTTTACTTATGTTGACCTATTTCAGTTCAAAAGCACATAGCTACTTACAAGGGAATATGGATGAAAAATTTTTAGAAGGTGGAACATCAGTATTCACTTTGCTGCAAACATTTATGAACTTTCTGTAGTTGTTATGAGATAAAAACCATATATTATGATAGTGACTTACCTTATAAAATATTTTTTATCCATATGACCGAAGTAAGTTCATACACATTTAGATTGGACAGTTTGTCTATATATAATTTAAAGGACGGTGAAAACCGTCCTTAAAAATATTCATTTATAAAATTATTCTTTTTATAAAAAACCTTGTTAAACTCATGAATTCCTGATTCGTCTGTCACGTTTACCTTATTTAAAAATATGGCTTCATAAATATCTATACTTCCAAAGAATAGTTGAGAGAAAGTATTTATATTACATGAAAATTGAGAATGGATAGGATCTATCATGATGACCTTAGCTTTAGTATCATTTACAATTACTTTGTAAGTATGATTATTCCAAGGAGCATAAGTATCATCTACAGTGAAAATAAACTCAGCATCATTTTCAAATATACAATTTTCTATGGCATTTTTAACATTTATAACCCTTGTGCACATGAAAGGATGTACCCTAATATCGTTAGTGAATTCAGGCTTTATAGTATCCTTTATAAATAGATAAAGATTATCTCCTATAGGAGCAGGCCAATCCACATACTTTACTTGAGATGTATGTGAATATATGAAATTAAATAAAGCTCCCATACCTTCTAAGTTAGTATAAGCCATCTCCCTTATGTTTAATGTCTTGTTTTCTATATAGTAAAATATATATCCACAAGGCTTATTATCTATAGTTAGTAGATACATATACCCACCATAGGAATCTATCTCACGCATAATGTATTCCCACTCTATATTATCCCTTTTAACATATCCATTGTATTTACATAAATAACTTTCATAAATTTCATTTAATGAATCTGTAGAACTGCCAATTTTAACTTTTTTAAAATCACCAGATTTATTTTTAAGTCCCTTAATTACATCTATGGGAACATGGTATTTTAATTGACTATAGGAAAGCTCCCATCCATAAGTACTATAGAATTTAGTATCAAAGGGCATGAGAATAGATATGGCGTGCCCCTTGTTGTTCATTTCTTCTAGTGCCTTAGGAAGTAGTTTTTTCATAGCGCCCTTGTTCCTGTATTCTGGTGCAGATATTACTCCTACCACATAGGAACATGGGAAAATATTATTATTCAATTTTAAATTGTAGGGATTTAGCTGTAAATATGAAACTAATTCATCATCATAAATTCCTACACAATTATTCTCATCATATACATTATCAAAATACCAACTATAAAAGGGTTCATCCGTTTCAAAGGCATAACCCCATAAACTTTTAGCCTTCTCTTTATCATTTTTATTTAATAGACTAATTTTCATTTTCTCACCTACTTAAATTCAATATCAAACTTTTTAATCATTTTATCAGGTCTATAGGAAAGCTTTGCACGTCTTAGACTTTCTAATCCCATGTCTTCTTCCCTATTTATATAAGTTACATCGGTACATTCATTTTGAACAAATTGTTGGTTGATAGCCTGATATAATCCTCTAATAGAAGGGTTAGCCTTTTCAATATGGACTACCATCATATCTGGATTTATTTTATATCCTAAAGTGAAGGCCTCAACTTTATCATTTATTAGAATTGCTCCACCCCTGCAACCTAGTGTATCCATGTTATAAAGGGCTTCTTCTATAGCCTTTCTTTCATGTGACATTAATTCCTCAGCCATATCATTTTCAAAGGTTTTATTTTCTATTAAACTATCATTTAAATGAATACATTCTTCCATTAAATCCTTTGTTAATGGTCTATATTCAAAGGAATAGTTTCTATAAAAGTAGTTTAGATGGTTTCTTTTAGACTGATACTTTCGTCCCTTTAAAGTAGCTAAATTATCACTTAAATAGGCATAATCAAAATTTTCTCTGTCCTCTTTTATTAATACATTACTATTGTTAGTTTCTTTAAAGTAATTAATATATTTTTCAGGAGCAAGTTTTATAGTTAAATTTTGATTATCTTTTTTGAAATTTTTTTCTAATATTTTTAAAGTATCATTAAATGTATCTGAATCATATTCACCGACTGGAAGGGGTGGGAATATGAAATGTTGTGGTTTTCCTTCTTCTGTTAAATAATTAAGAGCCCTAATACAAAGATGATTATTTATTATTTCGTAGTGAATATCATTTATATCCTTCCACATATACAAGCTTGCAAAGCTTAAACCTGAAGTCTCATGGTTGTTATTATATATATATTTCTCGAATAAATCTTTATCTTCTAATGAAATCTTTTTCTCAAACATAAAAAACTCCTTTAATTTAGTATTGATTATATAACTACACATAACTAATAATATACCCACATATCCATAGATATAACATATTCATGATAGCATATTATGTTATATTTCGTTTTGTTTTTTTATCTTTCTTTTAATTTATAGGAAATTATAATTTTATAATTTCCTATAAATTAAAAGAATACAATAAATCACAAAAATCTAGCCCATGACTAGATTTTTTTAGTGGATAATTATTGACACATTAAAATTTTATTCTAATATTTTTTCCGTCTGGTATCACCATGTCTAATATGCATTTTTGCATTTCCATGATGCATAGATTTATATAATTGCATCTTTGCTAACTCCATTTCTTTTTCTAATTCTTTCCTACAAATAGGGCAATATTTGTGATGGGCTGAAAGAAGCAAGCATCCACATCTTTTACATTCAAAATTTAAGTATTCATTTGGAATTTCGATAAGTCTTCCGTCTCTGACAAAATTATTAATAACATGATATGGAACCTTTGTTTCTTGCTCAATCTCAAAAGCAGTAGCGCCAGGATATTCTTTTAAATATGCTTCGATTTTTTCAAATATCTCCTCAATCCTTTTGAAACATTCAGGACAGTAGTCATATAATGATTTTTCATCAATTATCTTCTTACACTTTTTGCAAGTTCTTACTAATATACCCTTATTATAATTTTTATTTTTTACCATATTACACCTCTAAAATAGGATTTGTTTTTTCACTACATTTCAGTAAGTTTTTTATAAAGTTTATTACTTTACTAATCTTATTATAACATTAATAAAAAAGACTTGATTGTAAAAATCAAGTCTTTTGCATAAATATCTTCATTAGTGGTATACAGGGTTATTGATTTTAGATTTAAGTAAATAAAATATGAGTTCAAAAAAATATAAGTATTAAATCAAATTATTTTATATAACATTACAAAAAATAATACAAATAAGAAATCCATCCACATCACCACCAAATAATTGTTAATTAAATTATATCATGGAAAATACTATAAAAAAGTCATGTAATGATTTCGTAAAAAAAATGTAAATATAGGAAATAATTTAACTTTTAAATATATGTGTTATAAATAATTTTTTCTTTTACAAAACTGTATCAAATTACTAGTGTAATACCTTTAATTAAAACAAAAAATAAACTTGAAAATACAAATGAAAGGAGAATCTTATGAAAAATAAATATGTATTTATTTTATTAATATTCGTTTTATTAATAGGAACATTTGGTGCATGTACTAGAGAAGGTGCTCAAAAACCTATTAATAATCGACAATTAAGAGATGATGAAATTAACAATCGACGATTAAGAGATGATGAGATTAACAATCGACCATTAAGAGATGCTGAAATGAGAAATAGACCTGACACTGTTTTGCCAGATCAAAATAATGATACAGAAGAAAGAATGATTGAAAAAATAAACAATATTCCAGAAGTAGACGCTACAAGTGTAATACTAAGTGACAGAAATGCTTATGTGGCAGTAAGGCTAAAAGATGGAGTAAACAATTCAACTAGATTAAATTTATTAGAAACAGAAATAAAAAATATTGTAAAAAGAGAAGATCCTAAAGTGGCAAATGTATACTTTTCAGCAGAAGAAGGCACAATTGGAAAATTAAGAAAATATGAGAATGAAAATATTAGAAATGGAACCTTAATACCTGAAATAGAATCCTTATTTAAATCACCCATAAAAAACATGACAGGACCAGGTACTGATATGTAATAACAATCAATTTAATACTAGCCTTTAAAAGAATATAAAAACAAAAGTCATATTAAAAAAATGGCTTTTGTTTTTTCACATTTTAACTAAAACAAGCATATTATGAATTATGTGTGAGTTCACTACATTTCATACTAATAGAATGTAGTTTGTGAAAAAGGGGGAAAGGTTATGAATTGTGCTGTATATGTAAGGGTATCTACAGAAAAAGAGATACAAGATAGCAGTATGGCACATCAAGAAAAATTTTTTCAAAAGTATGTGAGAGAAAAGGGCCTTACCATATATAAAATATATAAGGATAGGGAAAGTGCCTGTAGTTTAAAAAATAGGGTGGGGTTAAAAAAACTAATAAAAGATAGTGAAGAGAAAAAATTTAACATAGTTCTTACGAAGAGCATTTCTCGATTTGCCAGGAATACCTTAGAAGGATTAACTATAATAAGACAATTTAAAGAGAAAAATATAAGATTTATAACTATAGAAGATAGTTTTGATTCAGATGAATATGATGAATTTACTTTTACCATACTATTATCCTTAGCTCAAAAGGAATCGGAAAAAATTAGTGAAAGAATTTCCTTTGGGAAATTGTGTAGGGCAAAGGAAGGTCACTTTAATGGAAGTATAGTACCCTATGGGTATATGAAATTAGATAAAAATACTATTTTGCCAAAGGAGGACATTAGTACATTAGTGGTTAAAAAGATATTTGATATGTATGCAAGTGGAGAAGGTCTAGCATCTATTGCAAGGAATCTTAATAATAATAAATATCCTACCCCTTCACAAAGTAGGGGAATAATACAAAAAAATAAGTGGCATGAGAGTACCATAAGAAATATATTATCTAATGAATTCTATATAGGAAATTTAATACAAAATAGAAGTAAGAATAAAAATTTATTAACAAAAAAAAGGTATAAAAAGGAAAAAAATGAATTTATATATAAGCTAAAAACTCATCAACCTATAATAGATGAAGATCTATTTTATGAGGTACAGAAGAAATTAAGGAATAATAAATATAAGAAATGTCCAAATACTAGCCTATTCTCAAATAAATTATATTGCCAAAAATGTGGTTGTAAAATGTATTATAGAAAAAATGCTGACAGATATTTGTGTAGTACTTATATTAAAAAGGGAAAGCATATTTGTTCTGGAGTATCTATAAAAGAAGATAGGATAAAAGAAAAATTCATAGATGAAATTAAGGATGGGATTTTAACAAAAATTTCATATTATGATAATCAGGAAATAGAAAAAACTATTAAAAATATAGATGAAAATATAGAAACCATTAAAAATAGACAAAATAAATTAGTAGATTATCTATTAGATGTAGTAATAGACGAGAATACTTATAAAGTGAAAAGCTCTATTTTAGAAAGGGAAATAGAATTATTAAAAAAAGAAAGAGAAGGAATTTCTAAAATAATAAAAGATAGTGATAAAATTTGTACCATTGATAAAGAATTTATCAGTAGGTATGTAAAAAGAATAGTTGTATCTAAAGAAAATATAGAAATTGAATATAGGGTAAATCTTTAAATATACATGTCCAAAAAAACGCACACTTGTGTGGGGAAATGGACACTTTTTATGTGTGTTTATAAGAATCCACCAATGGGTAAATTAGAAGGGATATGTTATAAAATTAACTTTCAAACTAAATGTTCATAGGAAACAGGAAATATGGGGAATTTAGTAGAAAAATCTCAAAAGCGTATGGCGAAACAGAGGGGAAATTAAAAAGTTGGCAAGGTATTTGCTTAATAATTATTACGAAAAAAATAAAATTAAATTAATAAAATTAAGAATTTTATTGGTGGATTTATATATAATGTATAGTACTATAAAATTTCAAACATAGGATTTGAGGAGGAAAAGATTATGAGAGAAGTAGTAATTGCAAGTGCAGTGAGAACAGCTGTAGGAAACTATGGTGGAAGTTTAAAGGATTTTCAATCAAGTGATTTAGGAGCAATCGTTATTAAGGACGCTTTAGAAAAAGCTAAAGTCGCTCCAGAAAAAGTAGATGAAGTATTATATGGTTGTGTATTACAAGCAGGTCAAGGTCAAGGGGTTGCTAGACAAGCGGCAGTTAAAGCTGGAATTCCAGTAGAAGTACCAGCTTCAACTTTAAACATTATTTGTGGATCTGGACTTAGAAGTGTTTCTATGGCAGCACAAATGATCATGTCTGGAGATGCAGACATTGTTGTTGCAGGAGGAACTGAAGTAATGAGCCAGGCACCTTACTTAATGCCAAAGGCAAGATGGGGTCACAGAATGGGTGACGGAAAAGTTGTTGATGAAATGATTAAAGACGGATTATGGGATGCTTTCAACGACTACCACATGGGAATTACAGCAGAAAACATTGCTGAAAAGTGGGGATTAACTAGAGAAGAACAAGATGCTTTTGCAGCAGCAAGTCAAAATAAAGCTGAAGCAGCTAAAAAAGCTGGTAAATTTAAGGATGAAATAGTTCCTGTAGAAGTTAAGAGTAGAAAAGGTTCTTTCGTATTTGAAGAAGATGAATTTATTAGAGAAGGTGCAACTGCTGCAGGTTTAGCTAAATTAAGACCAGCATTCAAAAAAGATGGTACTGTAACTGCTGCTAACGCATCAGGAATCAATGATGGTGCAGCTGCAGTGATAGTTATGTCTAAGGAAAAAGCAGAAGAATTAGGTGTTGAGCCTCTAGCTACTATAGTATCTTTTGCTACTGCTGGTGTGGATCCATCTATAATGGGAATCGGTCCAGTTCCTGCAACTAAGAAAGCTTTAGTAAAGGCTCAATTAACTATAGAAGATATGGATTTAATTGAAGCTAATGAAGCATTTGCAGCTCAATCTCTTGCAGTTGCTAGAGATTTAGAATTTGATATGGAAAAGGTTAATGTAAATGGTGGAGCTATTGCTATAGGTCACCCAATCGGAGCAAGTGGTGCTAGAATCTTAGTAACATTACTTCACGAAATGAAGAAAAGAGATTCTAAGTATGGTTTAGCTACGTTATGTATCGGTGGCGGAATGGGTACATCTTTAATCGTAAAGAGATAATATAATATAAACAAGGGGGGCTATTTATTAGCCCCCTTTTTATGTTATTCTATTGTAGAAAAAGTAAAAATATCTACAAAAGGAGCAAATATAATGTTAAGTGAAAATACTATTAAAAAATCTATAGAACTAGCCAAAGAGCAGTCCTATTTTAATAAACTAAATGAAGAATATAAAAAAATAGATGGTGGAAAATGTGCAGGATGTACAAATTGTTGTGCAGAGTCTGTTCATACTTACTATGTGGAGTTTCTAAATATATATGATTACCTTATGAAAAACAAGGATGTATATGATATACTAATCCCCAAAATAAAAAAGTATTATTTTGAAGAATTATATAAAAATAATAAGTGTCCATTTTTAAATGAAAAAGGTCAATGTCATATATATGAAGTACGTCCATTGGTTTGTAGATTATTTGGCCATTATACAGAGGATGAACATGAAAAAAACTACATGAATGTGTTAGAAACTAATAAGAGTATTAAAAAATACTTAAAAGAAGAATATGACCTTACCGTTCCAGAAGATGTAGTAAATAAAAAAATATCCTATTGTAGCGAATTTAGTACAGATAGTAGATTAAGTAAAGAAGATCGATTAGAAATACAAGAGAATATTTTAAATATTGACTCAAAATATTTTATTATGGAATTAATCGATGAAGATTATATGAATTTAGGACTGGTAGATTGGTTTATGTATAAGTTATATGGTACAGATATATTTAATGAAAAAATAAATAGGGCTAAAGAAATATGTAGATAGATAGTTAAAGGGTGTAATGAATTCATTACACCCTTTAACTATCTACAAACCATACTAGTGGATTCCAGAGAAAATGATCCTCCTAATAACCAGAACAAACATGTAGAGTACAAAGGAGGGGGAGTCTTGGAAAAAAATAATAGTTTAAAAGTAAAAATATATAACCTAGATAAAAATAATATAGTAGAGAAGTTCATGGAGGATGCTATAGAGGAAATTTTGATGAGTTTAGATATTTCATCTTTTCATATGGAAGCATTAAAAGCCCATGCCATAATCATAAGAACTTATTTAGTAAGGAAAATGAGAGTCTTTGGTGGTATGGGAGTAGAATATGAAAGATGTGATATAACTAATAGAGAGGGAGAATTTATCCTTAAATCTTTAGAAGAAATTAAATGTAAGTATAAGGAACAATATGATAATATAAAAGAAACTATAAGTTATGCAGTTAAAAATACCAGAAATAAAATTATCACTATGAATAACAACTCTGTATATCCTAGATTTCATGAAACTTGCGGTGGAGCTACTGAAAATTCAGAGATGGTAGGAAAACATAGGGTCATGTATCTAAGAAAGGTGCTTTGTGAATATTGTACAGATTCACCATATTATGAAGAATGTACAGAAATATCTATAGAAGAGTTTTTAGAAAAACTCCAAATATCAATAGATAAAAGTACCCCCACAAGTGGTCCTCGTATGGAGGGCATAATATACGACACTAAGAGGGATGAAACTGGAAGAATAAAGAGTATAAAAGTTGGAGATAAAGAACTAAAGGGCATTGAATTAGTGGAAAAACTAGGAATAAATTCTACTAGGTTTGGATGGCAGCCCATAAAATTTAAAATATATACAAGGGGTAAAGGTCATGGATTAGGACTTTGTCAGTATGGTGCTAATAAAATGGCCATTTTGGGAAAAAACTATGAAGAAATTTTAAAATATTATTTCACAGGCGTAAAGATAAAAGAGTTACAAATGCCTAACAAAGAAAAACCTCTATATAATAAAGTAATAGTAATAGACCCTGGCCATGGAGGAGAACACTCTGAGGACAATGAGGGAATATTGGGAACTAGAGAAAAGGATATAAATTTAAGTATAGGAATTAAGTTGAAAAAGTCTTTAGAAGAATTAGGTGCTAAGGTTATTATTACGAGAGATAAGGATGAATATGTGTCCCTTGGTAAACGGGCTAATATTTCAAATGAAATTATGCCAGACTTTTTCTTAAGTATACATCAAAATTCTTTTAAGAATTCTAATATATGCGGAAGTGAAATATATATATATAGGGGAGATGAAGAAAGTGCTACTTTGGCAGAAATTATATTAGAGAAGCTTTCTCAAAATGCAAAAGTAGTATCTAGAGGAGTGAAGATAGCAGACTTTTTCTTATTAAGAGAAGTAAGATCTAGTGCTCTTCAAATTGAAGTTGGTTTCATAACCAATGAGGAGGAAGAAAAAAGACTTTTAGACGAAGAATTTCAAAACAATATAGGAATGAATATTAGCAAGGCAATAGTCGAATACTATAATTATAATTAAAAAAATTCCCGCTATATAGGGAATTTTTTTTGGGATGTTTGGCGTGTGAAAATGTTTTCCTTGTTAAAATTCTAAAGAGTATTGACATAGGCCTTTAGAAGTTGTATAATATTTAGTTTATGTTTGACAAAAGTATTAGCATATGCTATAATTAGAGTGTAAATTGCGAAAGAAGGTGATTAGGTGGCTACTAAACGCACTTTAACGGAAATCAAGAAAAATGTGGAATTTCTGGTAGGTGAAAAGGTAAAGCTACGAGCTAATAAGGGTAGAAAGAAAGTATCTGTAAAAGAAGGTATTATAGAGAAAGCTTACCCTAACATCTTTGTGGTATGTATAGATGGAGGATACAACACAGTAAGGAGAGTATCTTATAGCTATTCAGACATATTAACAGAAACGGTAGAAATAATCAGAAGTAGCAATGATAGCGATATGCAAGTAAGCTAATATAATAGATAGTGAAGGTATTTTTACCAACACATTTATCTATAAAGTCATCCTTCCAGGTTATAGGGATGAGATATTTTATAGCCTACATAATTAGGTTATAAAATAATCAACCTACTATGAGGAAGACTTTTTTATTTGACAATGATAAAATAGTTTTTGAGTCAATACAAAAGGTTCATTTAATAAAATTTATTTTTCTGTTCAAAAGGGAATATGTGAAGATGGGTGATTTTATTAATTTGATATGAAACTTAATAGATATAATGGAATTTCGAAGTGAAAATTTAATTTTTCACTTCTTTTTTTTTATAAAAATGCATACATATATATAGATAAATAAGCCTACTTATAGAAAATATACTTGTAAAGAATCTGAATAAGTAAGTATAACTTATACATATTTTCTAGATTATTAAATATGATTATAATAAGTAGTACATAGTAAAGGGGGATAAGGAATATGGCCATGGAGTTTATAACAGATTTACTGAAAATAGATCAGATATTAGGGGAGGGAGATACACAGGTTCTAGTTGAAGGGGATATTTTAGTTCCTGATGTAAAACCAGATATATCTAATATATTATGTGCAGACGGAGATGTTATTGTTACTAAAAGAGAATCAGTACAAGATAAAATAATTGTAGATGGGGTAGTTAATTTTAAGATACTTTATAATTCTGATGCAGGAGACTATTCTGTATATAGTATGAATGCCAATGCGGGATTTAGTCAAAACATAGATATACCAGGAACAACAGTAGGTATGAATGAAGAAGTATCATGTAATATAGAACATATAGATTTTGACATAATAAATGAAAGAAAATTATCAGTAAAGGCAGTAGTAAATCTTGATGGAAAAACTTTAAGTAGTAATAGAATAGAAGTTATAAAGGATATAAGTGGACTTAATGATTTACAAACTCTTAAAAAGACAATTTCCTATACTAATATGGTAGGAAGTAATAAATCGGATACTATGATTAGAGAAAAATTTGAATTAGATGGGGATTCACCAGAAATAGCAGAAATTCTTAAGTGTGATGCCTATGCAGTAGAAAAGGAAAGACAGGTAACAGATGGAAAAGTTATTGTAAGTGGTACGGTTAAAACTAATACCCTATATGTGGCTGATGACGAAAGTAATTCTCTTCATGTTCTAAAGCATGAAATCCCATTCACTCACTTTGTAGAAGTCACTGGTGCTTTAAAAGGAATGGAGCCTAAGCTCACATTAAAAATAGATGAAGTATACACTGATGTGGGAGAAAATTTAGAAGGAGAAAGAAAGTTATATGAAATGGAAGCTGTTGTAAAAGTAGATGCTTCCGTAATAGACAAGGAAGAAAAAGAAGTAATAACAGATGTGTACTCTCCTACTAAGAATCTAAAATTGGAAAAAGAAAAGGTAGATTTTTATAAGGTAATTGGTGAAAATAATGCAAGTATGATGGTAAAAGAAACTCTTAGTATCCAACCACAGGATCCAGATATTTTCAAAGTACTTAATGTATATGCAAAGCCAGTAATTACAGATACAAGTGTAGTAGATGAGAAAGTAATAATAGAAGGTATTGCTGAAACGGACATAGTTTATATGTGTCAAAATCAGAAGGCCCATTCCTTTAAACAAGAAATACCATTTAGACATTTTGTAGATGTGCATAATGCTAAAGAAGGCATGGCTGCTACAGCTCATTTAACTTTAAGTGATGTTTCCTATTCACTTATAAATCCTCAGCAAATAGAAGTTAGAAACGGTATTGTGGCCATGTGTAGTGTTAATCACAAGTATGCATTAGATGCTGTTATGAACATGGAAGAGTTAGAAGAAAAGGATTATATAAATAACATGCCAAGCATAATTGTATATTATGTTCAACCAGGAGATAGCCTATGGAAGATTGCTAAGAGATATAATACAACCATACCTGCCCTAGTAAGATCAAATGATATAGAAGACCCAAATATGATAATGCCTGGTGATGTATTGATAATTCCTAAAATATATAAATATAAATTTTAAGCTGTGACTTTTAGTCGCAGCTTTTTCTTTTTAATAAAATTTTTTAGGAATAAATTGGCAAAAGTTACGTAAATATAGTTATGTAAAAAGGAAGGAATGAAAAATAATTAACCTGAAAACTAAAAAAATATAAATAATTAATTTATAAACTAAAATGTGGAATAAAAATAGATGCATATGTATATACTTTTAGAGGGTAAAGAATTAGGGGGTAGAGACAAATGACAAGAACAATATTAAAATGGATTGGCAATATTATGACTGGTTTTTTGGTGCTGCTTATTTTCCTGGCTTTATTTACCATGATTCAAGGAAAGAGGAATCCAACATATATTCCTTCGATTGTGGGATATAAGCTATTATCTGTACTGACAGGTAGTATGAGGCCAGTACTTGAACCGGGAGATATGATTGTCATTAAAGAAATAAATCCAGAAGATATAAAGGAAAAAGATGTAATTACCTATAGAATGAACAAAGATACATTAGTTACCCATAGGGTAGTAGAAATAATAAATGAAGATGGAAATCTACTATTTAGAACAAAGGGAGATGCAAACAATACAGAGGACTTTGAATTGATTAAAAGCGAGCAAATAATAGGAACATTATCCTTTAATATTCCTAAAGGAGGATATATATCTAATTTTGCTAAAAGTCCAAAGGGATTTGTATTATTTATCCTAGTACCTATTATTTTATTAATTGCCTATGAGCTAAAAAGCATATTGCTGGAATTGGGAAAAGATGAAAAGGATAACAAAGATAACCCAAATCCAAAAGATAATATGGGAGTATAGCTTAAATATAATTTTGATATTAAATGTACTATTTAGTCAAAACAGAAAACGAAAGATTTAATATGGGAGGTGTAATTGGGGTTAGAGAGAGTGAAAAAAATAGGTCACCTTAGGGATGGTAACCTATAAAGAAAAAATTAAAAAAATATTTTATTACAAGAATGAGAGGAGAATTTACATGAACAGAAAGGTTTTACTTAGTATGTTGTTAATTGGTGTATTAATGTTTGGAGTAGGTATGGGAACATACGCATACTTTACTAGTGTAGCAACAAGTGAAAATAACTTATTTGAAACAGGAACATTGGAAATTGGTGACATAAATACGATGGATCAGGTAACAATAGCTGCTAGTAGCACAGGTATATACCCAGGATGGACATCTGGGGTAAAAACAATTAATGTAAATAATAATGGTACTTTAGAGCTTCAATATAGAATGAGTGTTTCACAATTTAATGATACAGCTATAGACAGTCTGCCAGCAAGCATGAATACTCTGTTATATGATGGAGCTACTCCACTTCAAGTAAGTATAAATGGTGGTACTCCTCAAAATATTAATGCACTTGGAGTAAACGGATTTGTTAATTTAGGAACTATACCAGCTAACCAATCTGGTACTTTTACAATTGAATTTAGTCTGCCAACAGCAGCAAACAATTTATATAAAAATGCAACAGGAGATTTTGATTTCTTATTTGAAGCAACTCAAGTAGGAAATAACGCTTATACTGAAAGTGGTCTATAAAAAATAAAATAATTTCATGAATATAGTATTAGAAGTCAGAAAAATTCTGACTTCTAATACTATAAAATACTTTATATTACTTTAAACAATAGAATTTTAGTTAAAAGGCGGTGAAAATGTGAAACATAAGGTAGCACTTACATTTATTGCAGTTATGTTGGTATGTATGCTAGCAGGAATGGGAACATATGCCTGGTTTACTAGTACAACAACTAGTCAAGACAATGTATTTGAAGCAGGAACTGTAGATTTGGGTATTTCGGAAATTCCTCAACCATTATTTGCAACTGAGTATGATGATCCAAATTATGATGATGAATATGGGGTGGGCGAATGGTATCCAGGGCTAAGTGTTAATGGTAGAAGTTTGAGAATAGTAAACAATGGAACTCTTACAGCGCGCATTTGTGCTGTATCAGCTGACATGGACACATTTGTCAATCCTAAAAATAACCCAGATGCTGAAAATGAGTTTGCTGATAAAATGACTATAATTATAACGAAGGGTGACTATGTTTGCTTTAGAGGAAAATTAAGTGAATTATTAGCAGCGCCACAAGAATTAACTTACACTAAAGAGGGTGAAACTAAATCCATAAAAGTTAGTCCTGGCCTAGAAGCAGAATTAGATTTTGAAGCAATAATGAGTGAGAAGGCTGGTAATGCTATACAAGGGGTTAGTGCAACAGTGGACTTAATCCTGTATGGAACTCAAGATGATGATGCAGCAGTTGATGAGTTATTAAATCCGTAAAAATTAAATAATATAAAGTTACGGCTTGTCTATATTCTGACTTTATAAAATCAAGAAGAATTTAATCTTTTAAATTCTTCTTGATTTTATGAACAAAGGAGGGAGAGAACGTGTGAAAAAATTATATAGACATTTATCAATCACTATACTAATTCTTATCATGATTTTTGGACTTTTACCTTTAGAAAATATACTTGTATATGCAGCAGATGAAGAGAAAGTAGTAGATTTATATATTCAAGGAGAAAAAAGTAGAGGTGGTCCAATTTTTCATCAATCGGGAGATATAGGAAATGGACTTTGGTATCCTGGAAAGACGGAAAGTGGCATTTTAAGAATACATAATAATTACTCAGACAAGATGAAAATAACAAATTTAGGTATGACTATGAGTTTGGAATATGTAAATGGAAAAACTGTTACTCCTGCCATAGAAGAAGAGTACGGAAAAAATATGAAACTTCAGATTAGACAGGGGAAAATGCTTGTATTTAAAGGCACTGTATATGATGGTGATTTTAATGATATGCAAAAAAATCCAGCATTAGAAAATCCAGTAGAGATAGAAGTGAATGATGATTTAGATTTAGAATACACAGTACATATGGAAGAGCGAGCAGGAAACAATATGCAGGGGTTAAAGGCTACAGTGGACTTTATTATAAACTCAGTCCATAATAATACAACTCACACTAGTAGTAGTGGAGGAGGAAGTAAAAAAAGCGAGGATGTAAAAGAACATTGGTCCCATGACTGTATTAAAACCTTATTAGCTAAAGGCATAATTAATGGCTATCCTAGTATAAAACTTCACCCAGAGACTAGTATGACTAGGGCAGAGGTTGCTGTGGTACTGGCAAATTCGTTAAAACTAAAACCTGTAAACAGATTCTTCTCAGGATATGTGGACGCCCTTCCTAAATGGGCCAGAGGTCATATAATTGCCGTATCGGATGCAGGTGTATTTAAGGGATATCCAGGATTTTTGTTCAAACCAAATGAAAACATAACCCGTGAAGAAATAGCTACCGTATTAATAAGAGCCTTTAATATAAAACGAGACAAAAATATAATGCTTCAATTCACAGATGGAGAAGACATATCAGATTGGGCAATTGAATATGTAAAAACTGGAGTAGAAAAGGGCATGTTAGTAGGCTACTCAGACAATACTTTTAAACCTCAAAATAATATAACAAGGGCAGAAGCCTTTACTATAATCTGTAAAATATTAGGTTATCACGATGAACACAAAAAGTAATACAAAATTATTTATAAGGAGGTGAAAGAGTGAAAAGAAACAGAGGAAAAAAGGACAACATAAAACTCCTGTTACTTCGTATATGTTGTTGCTTCATTTGTAGTATATTAGTGAGCATGGCTATGTTAGGAGGAATAGACACTTTCTCCTGGTTTACTTCTACCATGAAAAGAAATATGCAGGTTAGTGCCGCTGATACAAAGGATATACTTATAAAATATGATATCTGCTATGATAAAAAACGTACACCAATAATACGTGTACAAAAAGCACCTAATTTAACATATGATCCAATAATATACTTTGAGGTATCAAAAGGTAGTGCTAAGAATCTTACTAATTTGGGTGATTATACATTGCATATAAACCCTATTAAACTAGAAAAAGATACAGTATATAAGATTCCTTTAAGGATGAATGTGAATCTATTTCAAAGAATGTATCTAGATAAGGTAAGTGGATGTAATGATAAGAGAAAGGTCACAGGGAAAATAAGGGCAAAGTATCTTAACGAATATATTGATGAAGAAAAGAATGTTGAAGTTTCTATAAAATATTTGAAAAATCAATTTAAGAGCCCTATTAGAAGCAAATCAATGAAAAAGACCTCTGTAAAAGAATTATCATCTGAAGATGAAGGTTTATTTAGAAAAGAGATAAATAACATAATGCTAGAGGCAGCAAGTTATGGAATTTGGAAAGAGGTTAAGTGGAAAAATGGAACTGAAAATACGATACAGAAATTAAATGATCTCGATTATACATCAAAAAAAGTAACAAGCAGTAAAGCTATGATGTATGTGCCAATGGCAATGCCAATGGAATTGAAGTCAGAGGATTCTAGTTTCAAAACTATAGAAAATCCTATAACGAAAGTTGAGTTGACAGAAGAACAAATAGAGATTATGGATATTATAGTTCCTAAATTAACAGAATATTTAAATGAAGTATATGATACCATAGATAATATAGTGGAACAGATAAATAAAAAAATTAAAGAAATTACAGAATTGACTTCAAAAATAGAGATATTAGACAAAGAAAAATCTGATCTTCAAAAGGAAAAGGAAGAATTGTTAGCAAAAATAGAAAAATTAGAAAAAGATAATGAAGATTTAAAAGATTTAAACGATCAGTTACAAGATTCTAACAAAGATCTGAATAAGAAGATAGATAAACTAAATGATAAAATAGATAGGCTAAAATCTAAGTCAAGTAGTACTTCTAGTGGAGGCGGAGGTGGAAGTAGTAAACCAGATCCAACGCCAGATCCGACACCAGACCCGACACCAGATCCGACGCCAGATCCAAAACCGGATGATGGAGAAGACAACGATTCATCAGATAATG